>NZ_JACDDV010000088.1 GCF_013816785.1 Sphingomonas sp.
ATAGGTGGCCTCGTCAATCACGAGGTTCGCGGCGAGCGCTTTCCCGAACCGATCCTTGCCGGCGAACCGCGTGTTGAGCTTGGCGAGCGCGGCGTCATATTTCAGGGTCGCCGCCGCCGCGCCATCCGTGGCGGCCGTGATCTCGCGTTGAATGACAGGGATATTCGCCAGCCGTTCGAGCGAGGCCGCGCTCCCGATCGCGGCGTCAAGCTGAGCGAGATCGGCGCGAAGCGAGGCCACGCGCGGCCCGATCTTGCCGCCGCCGAACGCGCCTTGTTCAAAGTCGCCGGACTGTTGAGCGAGGGCGCGCTCAAGAGAGGACTTGGCGATTTCGCGGTTCGCCCGCGCGAGAGTGAGAGCGGCGCGCGCATCGGCGAGCTTGGCTTGCTCGGCCTGATAGGTTGTTCGGATCGATTTCCGCTCAGCATCCTCAAGCTCGCCGATCGACTTGACGAGTTCCTTTGCGGACAAGGCCGCGAAATTGATCCCGTCGCCGAGGTCCTTTTGCGCCGTCTCGGCTTTCTTTGACGAGAAAAGCATTGTGCCGAGGACGCTCACGAGGGCGAGGGCGGCCGAGACGCCGATCCCTCCCATGATCACGCCAACCTTGCCGACCGTCCCTCCCATTTGAGACATTGCGAACCCGGTTTGCCCGGCTTGCTGAGCGAGGACTCGAATGAGATCGGTCCCGGAGCTGAGCTGAATTCCAACGTCCTGAATCTGTTGCCCAAGCTGAACCGTCCCGGCGCGAGTTTGCCCGAGGCTTCGCACAAGGCCGCCGTGCGCGGCGGCTTGCTGATTTGCCGAGGACACGAGCTTGCGGTTCGCCGCCTCAAGCCCGGCCGCGCCGCCAACTGCCCGGAATTCGGCCGCCGTCATGCGATCGGTGGAGGTCGTGGCCTTGTCCTGAGCGCCGGCAACGGTGGCGGTGGAACCGACCAGGCGTCCGGCCGAGGCGCTCGCTTTATCCTCGGCGGTGGCAAGCGTGTTGATCGATCGAGTGAGCTTGTCCCCGGCCGCCGACGCGCCTTGATCCTGAGCGCGAACAACAAGGCTTAGGTCGAAATCGGCCATTGACTATCCCTCGATCAGCGCCTCGCGCTCCATACCCTCAGCGATTCCCGCTCTAGGAGACGGATATCATTGAAAAGCTCAGGAGTCAGCTTAACGCCTAGAGCGGTCGCCGTTGAGCCGATCGCGGTATAGTCAAGGCCGGATCGGAAAGCGCCGGCCATGCCCGCGCCGATCCATTTCCATTGCGTCCCGAGTGCCATGAACATTCCCACGGCGGCCCGCATATCAGGCCAAACGGGGACGGTGGATCGATCGCGGGCGTGGCCGAACGCCTCAGGGTTCAGGCCGAAGCGTCGGCAATCCCGCTCGAATTCGTTTTCGTCGGCGTTTGTGGATCGTCCGCTCGCCCATTGCTCGGCGAGCCTTGCGAGTTTTTTTCCCGTATCTCCACGCGCCCACCGAGCGCGCTGAGATAGCGTTCGGTGAATGCCGCGCCGAACATGGGCGCTTTCAAGAGAAGGCCCATGTTCTCGTCATTCATGGTGACGGGCCGGCCGTTCGAGACGACCTTGCGCCACTCTTTCACCACGCGCTTGAAGATTTCCAGCTCGCCGGGAGCGTCCTTGTCCGGGAGGTCGAACGCGGCCGGGAAGAAGCGTTTAACCTCCTCCCGGTCCAGCAATTCCACCCTCAGCTCAACCTCGTGATCGGCCGGCTGAGACAGCTCGCTCTCGTTCTCGCCCTGCCTCAGGCCCGGCCATTTGATGGTGATCCAATGGAGCGGGCGATCGAGGAGGTCGAACATGGAGGCGGGCCTTACTTGCTTGTGAGAACAAGCTCGTCGTTACCAGCGACCGGGAGAGCTGTCACGGGGATCGTTGCCATAGCCTCGCCGGCTTCGTCATCGATCGTCACGTTGCCCGTGATTTGGAGCTTGGGCGTGTCAATCTGAACGATATTGCCGGCCACGTTCCCGTGGACGAGCTGCGCCGCCATGGTCGTTCCCGGCCGAATTTTGGTGAAATAATCCTTGGCGGTGAGGTCCGGGACTCGGATCACGATCGTTCCGCTGAACGGGCGTTCGCGCATGATCACCCGGTCGGCCGGTCCGATCAGGGAGCGGAATTGGAGATCGGCCCCGTTCGTCATGTTCCACGAGCGAAGCGCGGCGGCGTAGCCGTCAAGCACAAAGGTCGTGTTCTCGGACGAGGCGAGGACAGGATCAACATAGCCGGCGATCGTGGGATTGCCCGGCGCGGCCTGTTCGGCGAGCGTGGCCGGGGCGCGGCCGAGGAGCGTGATCAGGAAGCGCGGAAAGTCATCGTCCTCGACGGTGAAGCCGAAAGAGGCGCGCGCGCCGATCGTCTTGAGCAAGAGATCGTCGAGATAGCCCCAATGCGTGACGCTGATCGGATCGCTGAGCGGCTTTTGAACAACGCTGTTCGCGCCGGTGACGACGCCGGCGTCAAAGCCGGCCGGGCGAAGCGCTTTCATCCATGGCGGGACGGTCGTTCCGGCCACTACGCCGCCGCCGTGCATTTCCATTTCATAGGTTGCGCCGCGCCGGAAACCCGAGAGGAGCGTCGGGTTCGCGCCGAGATAAGCCTTTTCGATATTTCGGACCTTGCCCTCGGCGTCCATAAATTGCGGCTGATAGTTGAGGACTTGCAGCGCATCGGTCGCCACCACGGGCGCGGAGTCGGTCCCCTCAGTGACCTCCACCTTTTGGAGGATAACCTTGCGAGTCCAGTTCTTGATTGAGCCGGCCATTTTAGCGATCTCCCTCGTTTGCCGGCGTGGCGATGCCAGCCGCGCGCGCCGCTTCGATCATATCGACGCGAGCCTGATTGTTCTCGGCGGACGAGATATCGATCCCGTGAGCCGTGGCGATCGTTTCGAGATCGGCCGTTTTCATGTTCGAGCGGACGGGCGGAAAGGCCGCCTCCTCGTTCGCGAGGCGCTCGGCCTCGGCGCGCTTGTCGCCCTCCATGCGGGTCGCCGTGTCCGCGATCAGCTCGTCATCGATCACGCCGCCCGGATCACTCGTCTTGCCCTCAGCGACCAGGCGCTCGGCGCGGAGCCGATGATTGACGGGATAATCGCCGTCGAGCGCGATCCCCGTGTCCGCCTCGATCGAGGGCGGGCCGTGTTCGGCAACCTCGGGCGCTACGCCGTCCACGAGCGCCACGCCGTCGCCGATGATGGTCCCCGGCGCGGGCGGTGAGAGATCGGCCGCAAGGCCGTTCGTGGTGGAGGCCGAGCCGCCGGTCCCCGTGTCCGTTGCAGTCGTCCCCGTGGCGGTGGAGGTTGCGCTCTCGTTCCCGGCCGTGTCGTCCATGCCTAAGCTCCCTTGATTTCGGCCCGAAAGATAGGCGCGAGCCGGGGAGGCGATAAGTCCGAACGCCGGCTAGGCGAGCGAGGCGAGGCTCAGGCGATATGAGGTCGTCATGAGGACCTCGCCCCAAATGAGGCCCTCGCCGCTCGCGCGGAGCAAATAGCGCTGGAATTGGAGTTGCCCAAGCGCGCGCTCAGGGACCCAACCGAGGAGGATTCGGATCACCGCCTTGCGGGCGTCCTCAAGATCGTCCCCGGCCTTGCCGTCCGCGCGCTCGGCCGGGACGCAAAAGAGGATCGAGATCGTGACATTCACGCGCTGAACGAAATCGCCGATCGTCTTGTTCGGCTCGGCCGTCTCGCTCGCCACCGCCACGAACGCCGCCGGCGGGAGAGCGTTCATGCTCTCGATCGCGATCGTGGCCTCCTGCAAAT
>NZ_JACDDV010000040.1 GCF_013816785.1 Sphingomonas sp.
CGCCACGATCTGGCCCGGGGCTGTCGTCTGCGATGCCAGTTCAACCGTTGGCAATGGCTGCCGTTCTTCGAGGCCTATTTCTCCAACTTCATCGAAGGCACCGAATTTACGGTCGAAGAAGCCGCCGAAATCGTCTTCGAAGGCGTCATCCCACAGGATCGGCCCGCCGACGCGCACGATGTCCTGGGGACGTTCAGGGTCGTTTCCGATCTGGCGCACCTGAAAGTGCTTCCGTCTGACTTCACTGGTTTCCGGAATCTGCTGCGCCGGCGTCATGCGACGGTGATGGAAGCGCGGGAGGACAAAGCGCCTGGCGCATTCAAAGACAAGGTGAACCGCGCCAGCAACACGGTGTTCGTCGCGCCCGAGCTGGTCGAGGGCACGCTGGAGCGCGGTTTCGCATTTCTTCAAGCACTGGACGACCCATTCCAGCGGGCCGTCTATATGATGGTCCTGGTCAGCGAGGTGCATCCGTTCGCCGATGGGAACGGCCGGATCGCGCGGATCATGATGAACGCCGAACTTGTGGCGCACGATCAAGAGCGCATCATCATCCCGACCGCCTACCGGACTGATTATCTGGGAGCACTCAGGGCGTTCTCGCACAACGGCCATACCGACCCGCTGATCCGGATGCTCGATGTCGCTCAGTCCTACACCCACCAGATCGACTGGGGCACGCTGGAGCGGGCGCGCGCCGTTCTCGCCGCGACCAATGCGTTCGATGGAGCCGCCGACGCCAAGCTCAAATTGCGTTAGGGGCAGGGTGGCGGACGAGGGCTGAGGGATGAAGGTTGATTTGGCAATCTTAGGCGCGCCCAACTTTTTGTGGGCTGCCTTCAACGCCTTAAAAACTTACACAAAAGCTTGCACATTTTTCACTTGTCGGAAAAATAAAAGTCTGTTATCAATTACTTACGGAAGTCTCGTCCCACTCAAAATCGAGTGTCGAAAGACGTGTCCGTTCGAGTCGGACCGGGGGCACCAGTTCCGATCGCCTGAACCTGACTTTAGATCTGGCCGCCGCGGTGCGGCATTCCCGGAGGACGAATTGGACGACGCTTTGTTGATGGCCGACGCCGATGCGCGCGCGGCGCACTATCTGGATAGTGTCGCGACGCGGCGGGTCTTCCCCGACCAGCAGGCGCTGGCGGCGCTTCGCGAGTTTGAAGAGGAATTACCGGTCTCGGGATATGCAGGGAAATCGACCTTGGCGCTGCTCGACACTGTCGGCTCGGCCGCGGCCGTTGTTTCCAACGGTCCGCGCTATTTCGGCTTTGTCGTTGGTGCCGCTCTCCCCGCTGGAGCGGCCGCCGAGCGCCTGATGCTGGCGTGGGATCAATGCGCATCGTCCTTTAACAACTCGCCAGTCGCGGCGACCGTCGAAAAGGTCGCTGCGCGCTGGATCCTGGAAATTCTCGACCTGCCACGCGAGGGCGCGGTGGGCTTCGGCACCAGCGCGACGGCCTGCGCCATCGCTTGCCTGTCTGCGGCGCGGCGCACTCTGCTTGCCCGTTGCGGTTGGGATTTCGATCGTGACGGGCTGAGCGGCGCACCCGAAATCAAGGCGGTCGTGTCGGACTTGGCCCACATCACGGTCATCAAGGCACTGCGCATACTGGGTTTTGGCACGGCGCGTCTTCTGATCGCCCCGACCGACGACCATGGACGCATCGATCCGGCGCAAATGCCGCCGCTCGACGACCGCACTATCCTGTGCCTGCAGGCTGGCGAAGTGAATACGGGGGAGTTCGACCCGTTCACCGCGCTCATTCCCCGCGTCCGGGCGGCTGGTGCATGGGTGCACGTCGACGGCGCGTTCGGCCTGTGGGCGCGGGCATCGTCCCAGCGCCCGCCGACCGAGGGAGTCGAGGACGCCGACAGCTGGACGGTCGACGGCCACAAGTGGCTCAACACGCCTTATGATGGGGCGATGGCAATCTGCCGCGATGGCGATGCACTGGCGCAGGCCATGAATAGCGATGCGGCTTATGCCACGGCGTCAAAGGACGCGCAGAAAAATTTGACGCTCGAATTCTCCCGCCGTGCTCGCGGGATCCCCATCTGGGCGGCGCTGAGGAGTCTCGGCCGCGAAGGCGTTGGCGAGATGGTCGACCGCCATTGCCGTCAGGCGCGCGAACTCGCCGAACGCCTACGAGGCGCCGGCTACGAAATCCTCAACCGGGTGGTGATCAATCAGGTGCTCGTCCGCGCTGACAGCGACGAACAGACCATCGCCATCCGCGAAGCCGCGCAAGCGTTGGGCGAAGCCTGGTTCGGGCCAACCGTTTGGCAGGGGAGGCCCGCCTTCCGCCTGAGCGTTAGCTCGTGGCGCACGAGGGACGAGGACATCGAGGCCCTCGCTGCGATGCTTTGCAGGTTAAAAAAAGCGTAACTCCGCGCCGAAGCAACCTCGTACTTGCGATTAGACGGTCTCTCAGGTTCGGTTGCGTTGCGTCTATTGTTGCACAACGGCTGGCGGCCCCCCGCAGCGGTGATACAGTCGCCGGATGGACGTACACGCGGCGGCAACGGGCGATTCGCACGAACATGAGACGGAGGCGCTCCAGGTCAAGCGCGTTCGGCTGCTCGCCTCGCTGACGCTGATCGGCGGGATCGGGCTGCTGCTCGCCCTGCCGTTCGCGCTTAGGGCGGGGGCCGAGTTTTTCCTGCCGGTGACGGCTGCGCTGGTGATTGCCATCGCGCTGGTGCCGGTGCTCGAATGGTTCGAGCGCCGCGGCGTGCCCCCGAAGCTTTCCGCGGCGCTGTGTGTGCTGGTGTTCCTGGCGGTGTCGATCTTCGCCCTGGCGGCGATTATCATTCCGGCGATCGACTGGGTCGCGCTGATCCCGAAGCGCATTCACCGAGTCACCGATGCGCTGGCGCCGCTGCTCGACCTTTATTCAAGCCTGCAGAAGTTCATCGACCGCACCGCCTCGCAAATCGCGATCAGTGCTGACAAGACCCGCACCGTGAGGCTCGAAACCCCCAATTCGATGCTCGACCTGGTGACCGCGTCGGCGCCGCATGCCGCAGTGCAATTGTTCTTCGCGCTGCTGGTAATCTTTTTTTTCCTCGCCGGCTGGACCGGGATGCGCAAACGCACGATCGTCAGCCGGGGCAGCTTCGAAGGCGCGCTGACCACCGCCCGCGTCATCCAGCAGGTCGTCGCCGCGACGTCGACCTACATCGGCACGATCACCATCATCAATATCACGCTTGGCGCCATCACCGCGGCGATCCTGTGGGCGCTGGGGATGGACAGCCCGCTGATGTGGGGCGGCATCGTCGCCGTGTTGAATTACATCCCCTATTTGGGGCCGATCGCGGCCGCGCTGCTCCTGGCGTTCGGCGGCCTGATGACGTTCGTCGACCCTTGGGCGGCGGTCCTGCCCCCGGTGATCTTCATCTCGCTCCACCTGATCGAGGCCAACGCCATTACGCCGATGATCGTGGGGAAGCGGATCGAGGTGAATCCGCTGCTGATCCTCGTCTCTCTGTCCTTCTGGGCTTGGGTATGGGGCACCACCGGGGCGCTGCTGGCGGTGCCGTTGCTGATCATTTTCAAGACCATCTTCACCGCCGCGGGGGTGCCCGACATTGCCGGATTCCTGTTCGAGGACGGCACGCTGACCCATGTCGGGGAAGAGGAAGATCGACAGGACTCGACCTTGGTCGTTTCAGGTGAATCACCTGAAATAGGAACCAAGGTTTAAACCATTGATTTGACCCTGATTCACATCATCGGCGAAGCGCAAAGCGCCGCCATCTTGGACGATCGCGCGCAAGGCTTGTTGACAGCTTAGGGGGGCTGACCTAGTTGGCCGCCCACCGCTTAGCGGGTGTAGCTCAGTTGGTTAGAGCGCCGGCCTGTCACGCCGGAGGTCGCGGGTTCAAGTCCCGTCACTCGCGCCATTTTTTCGCTCGCGTGCAGCAATGGCCTAAATTTCACCAAAGCTGCGCGCGCGCGCCGGCCGGCGGGTTTGCAGCCTCATTTGATTCGGGTCAGATTGGCCGTGAACGACGTGTGCCAGCTTCTTCCCCCATCTACGGACCGCGAGATCCGATAATTGTGGGTGTCCGGTCCCGTAATGGTCCATACTCCACGGACCAGCGTTGCGCGGCCGTTGATCGGTTCCAGCCCATTAAATTCGAGCTTGCCATCCCGCATTTCACCGATCTGCGGGGCATCTTCCATCCGCCCCACCTCGCTGTCGACGTAATTCTGGCTCCATTGGCGGGCGACCGGATCGTACAGCATAAGGTTCAGCGCTTCCCAATGACTGCCCGCTCCGTCAGCCTCTATTTGCTCTAGCGCTGCCTTGCCGTTCCATACCGGAGTGGTGCGTTTGGTTCCTGTCATAGTTATGAATTCATTGGGTTTGTCGATGGGATTTTTGAAGATTTTAATGTCGGTTCGCCAAGTGCCGAAGCTAAAATCCATGTCGTGCGATCCGTCTCGCGCCACGGGTGCCTTAGGACTCTTGGCGAGGGCCGGGGCAGGAATCAAAGCCGCGCCCAGCGCCAACACAAACCCCAAATATTTATTTCGCAAGTCTACCTCCTCATCGATTTAAACGGGACCAGTTTCCCCATAGGCGGAGTATCCGGGTTTCTGCCGACCTGTGGAGGGTCACTTTTCACAAAATCCTTGGTCGATTTGCGCAAAGTGGCACAATGAACCGATGGATTTTCTATTTGAGCTGAACCTCCCAACTGCGCCGGAAGGGTCGCGCGATGTGTCGGGCACCTTGTATCGCGAGCTCAAGGCCGCGATCATCAATGGGCGTTTGGTGCCTGGCATCCGTTTGCCGTCGACCAGGAAAGCCCCGGCGATCCTGCACGTCTCCCGCAATACGGCACAAGACGTCTACGAACGGCTCGCCCATGATGGATTGGTGAGCGCGCGTCGCGGTTCAGGAACATATGTTGCGAGCCCAGACTATCCGGTCCGGCCCTCCGGAAAAGCAGCCCAGAACAATGAAAGAGACCATCGGCTGCGGGATTTCTGGTTACGCAACGATGTCGCGTCCGCCCTCGGCTTCTGGCACGAAATATCGGAGCCGTCGCTCCCTTCGCGCATCGACCTACGCCCGGCGCTGATCGATCCCAAGCTATTCCCGTTTGCGATATTCCGGCAGGGAATGGCTAAACAGCTACGCCTTCTCGAGACGCGGCCTTCGTCCTTCAAGAGCCCACAGGGAAATCAGGGTAGTTTTCAGCTTCGTCACTGCATTGCCGAACACATTGCGCTGACCCGGGCGGTCGCCTGCCATCACGATGATGTGCTGGTTACGTCGGGCGCACAGCAGGCGTTCGACTTGATCGCCCGGACCTTGGTCGAGCCGGGAAAGACGATCGTTGCGGTCGAAGACCCGGGCTATCCGCCCATGCGGGTCGCATTCATGGCCGCCGGTGCCGAGCTGGTGCCCGTGCCGGTGGATGAGGAAGGCATTATAGTCGATGCCATTCCCCCCGGTGCGGGCATTATTTGTGTGTGCCCATCGCATCAATTTCCACTTGGAATGTCGACGTCGCCGGCGCGTCGCAGGGCGCTCATCGAACTGGCAAGATCGCGCGGAGCGGTCATCGTCGAGGACGATTATGATGGCGAATTTCGCTACGATGGCTCGCCCATCCAAGCCCTTCGGACCGAAGCCTCCAACGATGTCATCTTCTACGTCGGTACCTTTTCCAAATGCATGCTCCCTTCCCTTCGGCTAGGTTTCATCGTCCCTCCGCCATGGGCGTTGCGTAGTCTTATCGCAGCCAAAAACTGCATAGATTGGCATTGCCCGGTTCCAATCCAAATGTCCGTCGCGGCATTTATCAGGGACGGCCATCTGGCGCGCCATGTGAGGCGGATGCGACGCATTTACCGCGGACGGCGCGACCTGTTGTTAAGGTTGATGGGCGGCAATCTGGCTCAGTGGTTCCGCCCAATCCCATCCTATTATGGAATGCATGTTACCGCTCTTGCCGAAGACATCGACTGCGAGGCTATCAGTGCGCAGCTTGCCGGTCGGGGCGTGCAGCTTCATTCATTGCACCGCTATCATTTGGGTACGGAGCGCCGCAACGGCTTGGTCTTCGGTTATGGTACCGCAAACGAGGAGCATCTTCGCCAGGTCCTGCACGATCTTCGCGAACTGGCGGGACGATTTTAGCCACCGCGATTTGAATGCGCCTTTGGCAACCGAGCTATCGCGCCGTCGAAGTGTCCGGCGTTGGCTCTTGCGTGTTTCCGAAGGCGCGCTCACCCTCCCCCGATCCGCCCAGCGCGAACTTGAGATTATCCGACGCTTCGACCCGATCGACATAGGGGGTCACCTTGACCTTCTCGACCGCCGCACGCGCCTGGGCGGTGAAATGCAGCTGTACCCGACCGCCCTGTTCGGTGACCTTGGCGCCCGCCGCTTCGAGCGCCGCCACCGCACCTTCGATCCTTACCGGCACGGCCAGGTGCGGCGCGCTGAGCGCGGCCGTGCGGAGCAATGCCGGGCTCGCTTCGCGGCCCGACCAGCGCTGGCCGAATGCCGCCGGCCGGCCCCAGTTGCCGGCCCAGCGATAGAAGATATGCGCACCCTCGATGCCGGTCTTGACCAGGCTGGAGGCCCAATAGGGGACGACATAGTTGGCGTGATAATGAGTCGCCTGTCCCGCCGGAGCGTAAACTGCGCCCGAGAGCATGGCGCTGGCGATCGATCGCGCGCGATTCCACAGCGCCGGTACCGGCAGCCGCGCCATCGACCCG
This sequence comes from Sphingomonas sp., assembly GCF_013816785.1. GTDB lineage: Bacteria > Pseudomonadota > Alphaproteobacteria > Sphingomonadales > Sphingomonadaceae > Sphingomicrobium. The sequence continues at coordinate 6,755 of NZ_JACDDV010000040.1, forward strand.
TCGCAGGTAAAGGTGAACTGGCATCCGGTGGCCCGTGTCGAGCCGTCATAGACGACACCGCAGACACTGCTCGGAAAGGCGGGATGGCGGACGCGGTTAAGGATGACCTGAGCCACTGCGCGCTGACCGTCGGCGCTTTCCTGCCCGGCCTCGTAATAGAGGGCGCTGGTCAGGCATTCGAGCGCACGGTCGCGGTTTTCGGACGAGGCTTTGCCGAGGATGAACGGCGCGGCCGCTGCGCCGGGCGAACCGGCCACGGGAATCTGGGCGTTGACCTGAAGCGCGGTGGCGGGATCGAGCGGGCGCACGGCCATCGGCGGCGGAGCGGGCGGCGCCGCCACATCGGGAGCTTGAAAACCCGGTAGTAGCGGAGCCGCCCCGCTGACCCCGGCGAGCGCCAGCAGTGCGGCGACGCCGATCGCCGAGAGGGCAACCGTTTCGCGCGGGTGGGTCCGCCAGGGCATCAAAGGCCGCAAGGTGTGCGTTTGCATCATGGGAAGAGGTGATTTGGCGGGGCAATACAGCATTTTCAATCAACCGTCGATGAACGGCCCCGATCAGTCGCCGAACCGGCCAGTTTCCATCCACTGCAGGACAGGCTTCAACGGCAGAATCCAGCCGATTCCGGCGACCAAATAAAAAATCGCCTGGGCGAGTATCGGCCAGCGCCCAACTTGCTCCGACAAGGACGCGACCAGGACGGCCCACACCGCGATCAAGGCGAGGATCCCGAAGATTCCGGCGGGCTTGCGCCATGACGGCTGGTTCATGAGAACATCTCCAGCCCAGATGGCGAGGCAAAGCCATCAAGCGGCACATCCCACGGATCGGCGGGTAAGGCGAAATCGAGGCGCTGCATTTCCCATCCGATTCCGATCAACGTCGCGCCGTTCGTTCGAAGTGCCGGCAGGGCGCGGTCGTAATGGCCGCCACCCTGGCCAAGCCGGTTGCCGACCGGGTCGACCGCAAGGAGAGGGACAAAGACCAGCTCGGGAATGACAGCTATCGCCTGAGGCGGCGGCTGGACCCCGCCGACCGGGCAATCCTCGGCGCACAGGCCCGACCGAAAGGTCATCTGCGCAGTGGCGTCGGTGAATGCGGGATAGGCGGTCGACGGGCAGTCGTGGCGACTTGTCACCAGCCTGGGATCGATCTCACTACCAACCGGAGAATAGATGGCGAAACAGCGGGCCTGGCTGGCTAGGGGCCAGATCACAACGGCCAACGCCCGCTCTCGCGTTTCACGTTCGCTGCTGTCGAGGCTGGCGACATAGGACTTGCGGGCCCTGCGCATGGCCGCACGCAGTTCGACCTTGCTCATCTTGGGGGAAAGTGACGGGACCACCTTGGCCGTTTGCCTGAAATCCTCTGACGCCACAAACGTCAGGTGGGAACCATATACCCGGACCAGGATCCGGACAGGGACAGTCCCCTAGGATATTTAATCGCCTCAGGGATGTTCATAAGCTCGTACGAGGCAGTACCCGTCTCGCCCTATTTAAGCGTCGCGGCCCGATTGCTCAAGGGCGTCGGCGATCGATTCGAGACGCTCAGCCATGCGGTCGGCGCGCTCGGCCAGCGCCGGGTCGAGCGCCTTGGGCAATTCGACCTCGCGGCCGTCGACGATCTGGTCGGCGAGGAGCAATGCGGCGAACAGCAGCTGGCGCGATTCGCTTAGCGTGCCAAGCCCCGACAGGGCCTCGCGGCTCTTCACGTCGACCAGCGCGCCGGCGGCGTGAAGGTTATCCTCCTCGCCGTTGCGGCATGCCACGCGATAGGGTCGTCCGGCGATGATCAGCTCTACCTCGGCCATCAGCGCGCCGTCTCGCGGATCAGATCGTCGAGCTCGGTCAGCACGGCCGAAACCTTATGCCGCAACGCATTGTCCTGGCCGCGGTGCATCGCGCCGCGCTCGATCGAGCGCTCGATGCGCAGCAGGGCGCGCTCGGCGCGGTCCAGGGCTTGGTCGAGGGGAGCGGTGTCCATCACGCTACCGCTAAGCAGAATGAAAGCGCGCCGCAAGCGGTGCGGACAGGTTGACGATACACGGTCCAGCGACAATAGGCACCAAACCAGCGGCCAGCCGAGTCCCGAAGCGGCCGACCCTTTGGAGATCTCATGGCCACGCAACGCCGACTCGCCAACGCCATCCGCGCCCTGGCGATGGATGCGGTCGAAGCCGCCAATTCGGGTCATCCGGGCATGCCGATGGGCATGGCCGACGCCGCGACCGCGCTGTTCACCCGGCATTTGAAGTACGACCCGGCCGACCCCAAATGGCCCGACCGCGACCGCTTCATCCTGTCGGCGGGCCATGGATCGATGTTGATCTATGCGCTGTTGCACCTCACCGGCTATGCCAAGCCGACGATCGACGACATCCGCAATTTCCGCCAACTCGGCAGTCCCTGCGCGGGCCATCCCGAAAATTTCGAGCTGCCGGGCATCGAATGCACCACCGGCCCGCTTGGCCAGGGATTGGCGATGGCGGTCGGCTTCGCGGTGGCCGAGCGGCATCTGAACGCGGTTTATGGCGACGATCTGGTCGACCATCGCACCTTTGTCATCGCCGGCGACGGCGACCTGATGGAAGGCGTCAACCACGAGGCAGCGGGGCTGGCCGGGCACCTGAAGCTTGGCCGGCTGATCGTCATGTGGGACGACAACAAGATCACCATCGACGGGCCGACCGACCTCAGCCGCAACGAGGATGTCGTCGCTCGCTTCGACGCTATGGGTTGGCACACGGTCGAATGCGACGGGATGGACAGCGGCAAGGTGTCGAAGGCGATCGACGAAGCGACCGCCGACACGCGCCCCTCGCTGATCCGGTGCAAGACGATCATCGGTTATGGCGCCCCCAACAAGCAGGGAACGGCGGCGACCCATGGCTCGCCGCTCGGCCCCGACGAGGTTGCGGCGGCGCGCAAGGAACTTGGCTGGACCGATCCGCCCTTTGTCATACCCGAAGACGTCGCCAAGGGATGGCGTGATGTCGGCGCCCGCGGAAACAAGGCGCGCGCCGAATGGCAGCGCCGGCTCGAGGCGAGCGGCAAGAAGGACGAATTTCTGGCACGAATGACCGGCAAGCTGTCAGATAAATGGTTGCAACCGTTGCTGGACAAGCTGATCGCCGATCCGCCCAAGGTGGCCACCCGCAAGGCATCGGAGATGGCGCTGGAATGCATCAACGCCGCGATTCCTGCAACGATCGGCGGTTCGGCCGACCTGACTCCGTCGAACAACACCAAGACCAAGGATATCGGCCCGCTCGACGCAAGCAATTATGGCGGGCGCTACATTCATTACGGCATTCGTGAGTTCGGCATGGCGGCGGCGATGAACGGCATGGCGCTGCACGGGGGGGTGCAGCCCTACGGCGGCACCTTCCTAGTGTTCAGCGACTATAGCCGCAACGCCATCCGCCTGGGATCGTTGCAGCACGCCAAGGTGGTCCATGTCATGACACATGACTCGATCGGGCTGGGCGAGGACGGGCCGACGCACCAGCCGATCGAGCATTTGCAGAGCCTTCGGACGATCCCCGGCTTGCGCGTCTATCGCCCGGCCGACGCGGTCGAGACGGCGGAGTGCTGGGCGGCGGCACTGGCCAACGACGGGCCGAGCCTGCTCGCCCTGTCGCGCCAGAATCTGCGGCCGGTGCGGACCAAGGCTGCAAAAGAGAATCTGTCGGCCCGGGGCGCGTATCGGCTCAAGGTCGCCGAGGCGCCGCGCAAGGTCATCCTTATCGCCACTGGCAGCGAGATCGAGATTGCGCTCGATACCGCCGTCGCTCTCGAAGCGCGGGGCATCGGTGCCGATGTCGTGTCGATGCCGTGTACCGAGGCATTCGACCAGCAGGACGCAGCCTACCGCGAAAGCATCCTGCCCGACGTGTCGAACCGCGAGATTTTGCGGGTGTCGATCGAGGCCGGGACGACCTTCGGGTGGGAGCGCTATGTCGGGCTGCATGGCCTGAAGATCGGCATCGACCGCTTCGGCGCGTCGGGGCCGGCGCCCGCCCTCTACGACCATTTCGGACTGACCGCAGCCAAGATTACGGAGCGCGTGATCGCGCAGCTCGAACAAAGGGAAATTGCATGACCAAGATTGCCATCAATGGTTTCGGCCGCATCGGCCGGCTCGTCGCTCGCGCCATCCTCGAGCGCGACGACCACGGGCTGGAGCTGGTCGCGATCAATGATTTGGCCGATGCCAAGGCCAACGCGATGCTGTTCAAGCGCGACAGCGTCCATGGAAAATTTCCGGGCGAGGTCAGCGCCGAGGGCGACGCGATGATTGTCAACGGCAAGCGCATCAAGGTCACCGCCGAGCGAGATCCGGCCAAACTGCCGCACAAGGAGCTGGGCGTCGACATTGCGCTCGAGTGCACCGGCTTCTTCACCGACAAGGAGGGCGGGCAGAAGCATCTCGATGCCGGTGCCAAGCGGGTGCTCATCTCGGCCCCGGCAAAGGGCGCCGACCTGACCGTCGTCTTCGGCGTCAACCACGACAAGCTGACCGCCGACCACAAGATCGTGTCGAACGCGTCGTGCACGACCAATTGCCTGGCGCCGGTGGCCAAGGTGCTCAACGACCTGGTCGGGATCGAACGCGGCCTGATGACCACCATCCACGCCTATACCAACGACCAGAAGATCCTCGACCAGATCCACGGCGATCCGCGCCGCGCGCGCGCCGCGGGTATGTCGATCATCCCGACCACCACCGGCGCCGCCCGCGCGGTCGGCGAGGTGCTGCCCGAACTGAAGGGCAAGCTCGACGGGGCGGCGGTGCGGGTGCCGACGCCCAATGTTAGCCTGATCGACCTGACCTTCACGCCGGGGCGCGATACCAGCGTCGAGGAAATCAACGGCGCGCTGAAGAAGGCTGGCGAAAGCGGGCCGTTGAAGGGCATCCTTGCCTACACCGACGAGCCGCTGGTCTCGATCGACCTCAACCATGACGCGGCAAGCTCCACCGTCGACAGCCTGGAAACCGCGGTGCTGGAGGGCAAGCTGGTCCGCGTCGTCAGCTGGTACGACAATGAATGGGGCTTTTCGAACCGCATGGTCGATACGGCCGGGGCGATGGCCAAATTGATTTAGCTCGGATGAGCGCATTCAAGACTCTCGACGACCTGCCGGACGACCTCACCGGCAAGCGGGTGCTAGTGCGCGTCGATCTAAACGTGCCGATGGCCGGCGCTTCGGTGACCGATGATACGCGGCTTAGGGCGCTGCTGCCGACCGTGCTTGAGCTGAGCGACAAAGGCTCGATCGTGCTGCTGCTGTCGCATTTCGGACGGCCCAAAGGCGAAACGCGGCCCGACATGTCGACCGCGCAGCTGGTGCGGCCGTTGACCCGTCTGGCCGGCCGGTCGGTGCGATTTGTCGAGGATTGTCAGGGTCCGCAGGCGGAGCGAGCGATCACGACAATGCTGCCCGGTAACATCGGCATCCTCGAAAATACGCGCTTTCACGCTGGCGAAGAGCAAAATGACGCCGAATTGGCGCGCGGCATGGCGGCGCTTGGCGACTTCTACGTCAACGATGCCTTTTCGACCGCTCACCGCGCCCATTCGTCGACCGAGGGCATAGCCCATCTGCTGCCGAGCTACGCTGGGCGCACGATGGAGGCCGAGCTTGGTGCATTGGAAAAGGCCTTGGGCAATCCCGGGCGTCCCGTCGCGGCGGTGGTGGGGGGCGCTAAGGTCTCGACCAAGCTCGCGGTGCTCGGGCATCTGGTCAGCAAGGTCGATCATCTGATCATCGGCGGCGGCATGGCCAACACCTTCCTCGCGGCACGCGGAGTCGCTGTCGGCAAGTCGCTGTGCGAGCATGATTTGACTGGCGAGGCTGAGGCGATCTTTGAACGCGCCGAAGCGGCCGGGTGCACCATCCATCTGCCCTACGATGTGGTCGTGGCCAAAGAATTCGCGCCCAATCCGCCCAGCCTGCGCACCTGCAACGTCCATGAAGTTGCGCCTGACGAGATGATCCTCGACGTCGGTCCTGCCGCGGTCGAGGCGCTCGCCGATGCGATCAAAAATTGCCGTACGCTCGTCTGGAACGGCCCGCTCGGCGCGTTCGAGACTCCGCCGTTCGACGCTGCCACGGTGGCGCTGGCCCGGATCGCCGCGGCGCTCACTCAGGATGGCAGCCTTATTTCGGTCGCCGGGGGCGGGGACACGGTTGCCGCGCTCAATCACGCTGGAGTCGCGGCCGATTTCACCTTCGTTTCGACTGCTGGCGGCGCCTTCCTCGAATGGATGGAGGGGCGTGCCTTGCCAGGCGTCGCCGCGCTTTCTCGCTAACATGATAATATAGGAAAGTCCGTGATGAACCAGTCCGAGATGACGTCAAAAATTGCCCAAGGCCGGGGTTTCATTGCCGCGCTCGACCAATCTGGCGGGTCCACGCCCAAGGCGCTCGCTGGGTACGGTATCGAGGGCGGCGCCTGGTCGACCGACGAGGAAATGTTCGACCTGATCCATCAAATGCGCGCGCGGATCATTACTTCGCCCTGCTTCACCGGCGAGAAAGTGATCGGCGCCATCCTTTTCGAGCGGACGATGGACGGGATGGTAGACGGCATGCCCACCCCCGGCGCGTTGACGGCGCGGGGAATCGTGCCGTTTATCAAAATCGACAAAGGCCTGGAAGACGAGACCGACGGCGTCCAGCTGATGAAGCCTATTTCAGGCCTCGACGACCTGCTCATCCGGGCCAAGGGTCTCGGCGTTTTCGGAACCAAGGAACGGTCGGTCATCAATCTCGCCAACCGCGACGGCATCGCCCAAGTGGTGGCCCAGCAGTTCCAGATTGCGCGGCAGGTTCTGGCCCAGGGCATGATGCCGATCATCGAGCCCGAGGTGAACATCAACAGCCCCGAGCGGGCCGGGGCCGATGCCTTGCTGCGTGATGCGATCCTGGCCGAACTGGACCGCTTGCCCGAAGGCCAGCAAGTGATGCTGAAGCTTTCGATTCCGGCCGAGGCGGGCCTGTTCAATGGACTGGTGGCCCATCCCAAAGTGCTGAAGGTTGTCGCGCTGTCGGGTGGTTTCAGCCGCGCCGACGCCTGCGCCGGACTGGCCAGGAACAAGGGCATGATCGCCAGTTTCAGCCGCGCGCTGCTGTCGGAGCTGAGTCACGCCATGAGCGACGCGCAATTCGACCGGACGCTGGGAACTGCCATCGATGAGATTTACACGGCGTCGGTGGCCTAGCGCGAGTAGGTGAAGGTGAAGGTGAAGCGATAAGCGTTCCGATCGAGCGAGCCGATAGTGCCCTTCGCGGGTGTGACCCTCACCAGCGTCAATGTTCCGCCGTAGACGCTGACAGACTGGCCTAGCGTCAAGTCGAGCCGCATCTCTTCACCACCGTCGGGCGAACCGATGCCTGTCTGAAGTACGACGCGGCCCGCCCACACGCATTGCACGCTTGCGGGGCAACGACTGTCTTCCAACACATCGAGCGGTCGCAGACGCAGCCCGTTGACGATGGCGGGCTGACCAAGGCCCGCGGTCGGTCCGGGTGTTGAAGCGGGCTGCGGCGTGGCGTCGCAGGCGGCGAGCGCGAGCGCAGCGACGATGAGGCGGACAGCTTTCATTGGACGCAGCCTGTCCGCGCGCTAATGAGCGCGCCATGAACGAAGACGATGTCGACCTGACCGCATTTCGCCCTCCTTCGCGGACCCAGCCCTGCGAGCTTTACCTAATCAGTCCGCAACAGGTTGGCGGAGCGTTCCCCGACCGGTTGACGGCGGCACTGTCGGGCGGGCCGGTCGCCGCGTTTCAACTGCGCGTGAAAGACCTCGACCCGCATGAGCTGGCGCGCCTCGCCGAGCCACTGCAGCGGATTTGCGCCGATGCCGATGTCGCGTTCATCGTCAACGACAGCGTCAGCCTGGCCAAGCGACTGGGAGCGGATGGGGTTCATCTCGGCCAGAGCGACGGCGAGATTCGGGAGGCCCGGGCGATCCTGGGGCCGGCGGTGCAGATCGGCCGCACATGCCACGACAGCCGCCACCTGGCGATGGAGGCGGGGGAAGCGGGGGCCGACTATGTCGCCTTCGGGGCCTTTTACGAAACCACCACCAAACCGAGCGATTATCGACCCGAACCAGCGTTGCTGTCGTGGTGGTCGAGCCTGTTCGAAATTCCCTGCGTCGCGATCGGCGGGATCACACCAGCCAACGCCGCGCCGCTCATCGCTGGCGGGGCCGACTTCGTGGCCGTGTGCCAGGCAGTATGGGGGGCGGACGATCCGGGGGGTGAAGTCGCCAAATTCGAGGCGTTGTTCGCGGCCTAAACGAGATGACGCGGAAACAAGCGGCGCGCGCCGCGTTCCTCGGCTAACCATCCAAGGAGTCTGCCCAGTGTCGCGTGTTCCCCTCATCCCTATCTTGTCGCTAGGCCTCATCCTCGCCGCCGCCGCGGGCGCCCAATCCGGTCCGGCCACACCGCCCGCCAAATCCGCAAAGCCAGCGTGGGTCGCACCAGGGACCCCGGGAAGCCCGATCGACGGCACCATCTTCCATGCCCAGGTGTTGCTCGACGTCTCCGGTTTCCCCACGGGAGTGATCGATGGCAAGAAGGGGATGGTGTTCAAGAAGGCGATTCAGGGCTTTCAGCAATCGCGCGACCTGCCAATCAGCGGCGAACTCGACGGTCCGACCCGCCAGGCGCTGATGGCGCAGCACCGGCCGTCGACGATCATGGTCAAACTGGCGCCCGAACAGGTCGCCGGCCCCTTCGTCTACCCCTTCCCCAAGAAGCCCGAAGCCCAGGCAGCGCTGCCGGCCATGTCTTATCGCAACATGTTGGAGAAGGTTGCCGAAAGCTATCATACAACGCCCGATACGATCGTCGCGCTCAATGGCCCGACCGCATTGATTGGCCCCGGCCAGACGCTCCGCCTGCCCAATATCTTGCCCGCCTCACTCGACTATTCGGGCGACCTCAAGCCCGAGTATAAGGCGGTCATGGCCGGCCTCAACGTGGATGGGGCGCCGGCACTGGGTCAGTCGATTGTCGTCGACAAGTCCGAAGGCGTGCTCAAGGTCCTGGGCGAGGGCGATCGGCTGGTCGCGCAATTTCCGGTGACGATGGGGTCCGGCCACGACCCCCTCCCGCTCGGCACCTGGAAGGTAACGACCTATGCATATATGCCGCCGTTCCACTACCAGCCGGAATTGTTCTGGGACGTCGACGACGGCAAGTCCGAGCAAAAGCTCAAACCGGGCCCCAACGGTCCGGTCGGGGTTGCTTGGTTGGATCTCACCAAGGAGCATTACGGAATCCACGGGACGCCGAGCCCCGAAACTATCGGCCGAGCCGAGAGCCATGGCTGTATACGCATGACCAATTGGGACGTGCTCAGGCTATCGCGAATGCTCAAGCCTGGCTTCAAGGCCGTGTTCCAGGCATAACCGCCGTCGATGGCGACTCTTTTCAATCGGCTGGGCTGGATCGTGGTCGTCGTGGTCTTGGTCAGCGCGTTCTGGATTTTTTACTTTGGGATCACCGGCGGCGGGCCATCGCGCGAGGTCACGACCTCGGGCGACAAGGTGACGGTCGATCCCAAGGGCGCGCCCGCGGTGACGGTCGCCGAAGGAGTTACCGTTGGTCCGGCCGGACTGGCGATCCCGGTGACGAGCATCAGGCCGGCGGCGCTAGTCGATACCTTTACCCAGGCGAGGGCGGGCGGGGCGCGGATTCACGACGCCATCGACATCATGGCGGCCGAGGGAACGCCAGTGATCGCCGCCGCGCCGGGGACGGTCGAAAAGCTGTTTTTCTCGAACGGTGGCGGCGGGACCAGTGTATATGTCCGCTCCGCCGATGGCCGCTGGACTTATTATTATGCCCATCTCAGCGCTTATGCGCCGGGGCTGCACGAGGGCCAGCAAGTGCTGCGCGGCGCCCCGGTCGGCTATGTTGGGCACACTGGAAATGCGTCGCCCGACGGGCCGCACCTCCATTTCGCGATCAACCGCATGAACCCCGGCGAGAAATGGTATCAGGGCGCGCCGATCAATCCCTATCCGCTGCTTGCCGGAAAGCCCGTCTCGCGCTAGGCGCTCGCGCGGCTCATTCAACCTGTTCAAGCATATAGGCGGATCACCATGAAGATCAGCGGCGTCGACATTCGTCCCGGTAACATCATCGAATATGAAGGCGGCATCTGGCGCGCGGTGAAGATTCAACACACCCAGCCGGGCAAGGGTGGCGCCTATATGCAGGTTGAGCTCAAAAACCTTATCGACGGGCGCAAGAACAACGTCCGCTTCCGCTCGGCCGAGACGGTGGAGCGCATTCGCCTCGACACCACCGACTTCCAGTTCCTATTCTCTGACGGCGACATGCTGACCTTCATGGACAAGGCCACCTACGAGCAGATCAGCCTGCCGCGCGACCTTCTCGGTGACGCCGCCGCGTTCCTCCAGGACGGAATGGACGTGGTCATGGAATTGTATGACGAGCGCCCGATCTCGGTCCAGCTGCCCGACACGATCGAGGCCATGATTGTCGAGGCGGACGCGGTGGTCAAAGGTCAGACCGCTTCGTCCAGCTACAAACCCGCGATCCTTGACAATGGCGTCCGGGTGATGGTCCCGCCGCACATCGGGGCAGGGACCAAGATCGTCGTCGACGTCTATGAGCAGACCTACGTCAAGCGAGCCGACTGATGGTTTCCCATTCCGGCCTGATTACCGTCATGCAGCGCGCCGCGCGCAAAGCGGCTCCGCGTATTCGCCGCGACTATAATGAAGTCGAGCAGCTGCAGGTGTCGAAGAAGGGGCCGGCCGATTTCGTCTCGATGGCCGATAAGCGCGCCGAACAGACGCTGATCGAGGAGCTGCAATATGCCCGCCCCGATTGGGCGTTGCTGACCGAGGAGTCAGGCCTGATCGAAGGCGATCCAAGCAAGCCGCGCTGGATCGTCGACCCGATCGACGGGACAACCAATTTCCTCCACGGCCTACCGCATTTCGCGATTTCGATCGCGGTCGAGGACAAGAAGCCCGACGGCACGCCGGAGATTACCCAAGGATTGGTCTATCAACCGCTGACCGACGAGGCCTATTGGGCCGAGAAAGGGCGCGGCGCCTGGCTTAACGAGCGCCGGCTGCGAGTATCGTCGCGGCGGCACCTCGACCTCGCGCTGATCGGCACGGGAATGCCGCACTTCGGCCGCGGCGACGTTGCTACCTGGTCGCGCATTTACGGCGCGATCGCCCCCGAAGTGTGCGGCATCCGGCGAATGGGCGCCGCCAGTTTGGATTTCGCCTGGGTCGCCGCGGGCCGCCTCGACGGCTTTTGGGAAGACGATCTCGACCCGTGGGACAGTGCCGCGGGCATCCTGCTGGTCAAGGAAGCGGGCGGCTTCGTCAGCGATTATCGCGGCCAGGACCGGATGTTCGAGCGCCGCCAATATCTCGCCGCTAACAGCGATTTGCATAGCAAGCTGCACAAGCTGCTCGCGGGGTCGCTGCGCTAGGGCCTTTTCGGTGAAATTAGCGCCGCCGAAGCTTGCCCGGCGAGGGGCGGCGTCCTAGAGAGCCGCCAGTCATTTCGCTCACCGGGAGTCCCGTCTTGGCCAGTGTCGCCGCCGGTTACCTGCCGATCCTGCTGTTCCTCGCGGTCGCGCTGGCGCTGTCGGGGGCGTTCGTCGTGCTGCCGATGATCATCAGCCGGCTCACCGGCACGCATCAGCCGAACCCCGAGAAGCTCAGTGAATATGAATGCGGCTTTCCTGCCTTCGAAGACAGCCGAGCGCAGTTCGACGTGCGTTTCTACCTGGTCGCGATCCTGTTCATCGTGTTCGATCTCGAAGCGGCCTTCCTCTACCCCTGGGCGGTGTCGCTGATGGGCACCGGTTGGGCCGGATGGGGCGCGATGATGATCTTCATCGCCGAACTGGCCCTCGGCCTAGCTTATGCGTGGAAGAAGGGGGCGCTCGAATGGGAGTGACCGCGTCGACCCGTGATCCCACGGTGACCTATAATTCGGGCGACTTTCAACCGCTTGACCTGTCGCCAGAGGAGCAGGCCAAATTCGAGGCGATGCGCGCGGAATTGGACGAGAAGGGCTTCCTCGTCGCCTCGCTCGACGATCTCGTCACCTGGGCGCGGACCGGCAGCCTGTGGTGGATGACCTTTGGCCTCGCCTGCTGCGCGGTCGAGATGATTCATGTCAACATGCCGCGCTACGACCTCGAGCGGTTCGGCGTGGCCCCGCGCGCATCCCCGCGCCAGTCGGACGTGATGATCGTCGCCGGCACGCTGTGCAACAAGATGGCCCCCGCGCTGCGTAAGGTCTACGACCAGATGAGCGAGCCCAAATACGTCATCTCGATGGGCAGCTGCGCCAACGGTGGCGGCTATTATCATTATAGCTACTCGGTAGTGCGCGGGTGCGACCGGATCGTGCCGGTCGACATTTATGTCCCCGGCTGCCCCCCGACCGCCGAGGCCTTGCTCTACGGCATCCTCCAGCTGCAGCGTAAAATCCGCCGTACCGGGACGATCGACCGGTGATGAACCACCTGCCTCGGATCAAGGATCGGGAAGGGTTCGTCGATGCCTTTAAGGCTGCGGTCGGCGACGCTTGTGTTGCGCACAAGGAGTTGGTCGGGGAACTGACGTTTACCATCGCGCGGGAGGGTATCGTCGAGGCATCCCGGAACCTGCGTGACCGCTTCGGCTATCAGCAGCTGATGGAAATCGCCGGCGTCGACTATCCCGAGAAGCCCGAGCGGTTCGAGGTCAATTATCATTTCCTCTCGGTGACCGAGAACCACCGCGTCCGCCTCAAGGTCACCACCGACGAGGAAATGCCGGTGCCAAGCTTGACCGGATTGTGGCCGGTCGCCGGCTGGCTCGAGCGCGAGGTGTTCGACCTTTACGGCGTCGGCTTCGCGGGCAATTCCGACCTTCGCCGGATTCTCACCGATTACGGTTTCGAGGGCCATCCGTTGCGCAAGGATTTTCCGCAGACCGGCTATGTCGAATTGCGCTATTCCGAAGCGGAGAAGCGGGTCGTCTACGAGCCGGTCGAACTGCCTCAGGATTTCCGCACATTCGACTTTTTGATGCCATGGGAAGGCGCCGAATATCGCCTGCCGGGCGACGAGAAGGCCGTGGGCGAAGCGCCCGGCGCGCCGAGCCCGGTGCCGGCCCCGGGTGGCACCGGCAAGCCCAACCCCAAGACATCGGCCGAGACGCCCAAAACCACCGACACGCGCTCGCAGACGGGCGCGGGAGCTCCCGGTGACGCTCAGGCGCATAAGGAAGCGCGAAAGCCTGCCCCAGCCAAGCGGTCGAACGCGGGCGGCAAGGCCACCGACAAGGCCGAACCTAAGCCAGGGAAGAAGCAGTGACGACGCATGTCGATGTCATGGTCGGCGCAGCACCGGGCCAGCAGCCTGCACCCGGCAGCCCGCTGTCCGGCACTGGCGATAAGCCCACGGCGGGGGACGAGACGATCAAGAATTTCACGATCAACTTCGGCCCCCAGCATCCCGCCGCGCACGGCGTACTGCGTCTGATCATGGAATTGGACGGCGAAATCGTCGAGCGGGTCGATCCTCACATCGGCCTGCTCCACCGCGGCACCGAGAAACTGATCGAGTATAAGACCTACGCCCAAGCGCTGCCTTACTTCGACCGGCTCGATTACTGCTCGCCGATGTGCATGGAGCATAGCTACGTGCTCGCGGTCGAGAAGCTCCTGGGGCTCGAGGTGCCACTGCGCGCGCAGTACATCCGGGTGCTGATGGCGGAA
>NZ_JACDDV010000041.1 GCF_013816785.1 Sphingomonas sp.
AGCCGAAGCCGAGCGCGGCGCTGCTCTCGGTCTCGAAGCTGAAGCTGGCGTCGTTGAGGCGCAATTTATAGAGGCTGTCGCGCAGCTTCTCGAAGTCCGCCGCGTCGACCGGGAACAGGCCGCAGAACACGACCGGCTGGACGGTTTTGAAGCCGGGCAGGGCGGTTGGCGTGGGGCGCTTGGCATCGGTGATGGTGTCGCCGACCGCGGTCTGGCTGACCTCCTTGATCTGGGCGGTGATGAAGCCGATTTCGCCGGCCTGGAGCTCGTTCAATTGCTCGATCTTGGGGCGGAAGCAGCCGACGCGGTCGACCAGGTGCATCGTCCCGGTGGCCATGAACTTGATCTGCTGACCGCGTTTGATCGCGCCGTCCATGACGCGGACCAGGATGACCACGCCCAGATAGGGGTCGTACCAGCTGTCGACCAGCATCGCCTTGGTCGGTGCGTCCCTGTCGCCTTTAGGTGACGGAATCCGCTCGACGATCGCGTCGAGCAATTCCTCGATGCCGATGCCGCTTTTCGCGCTGGTCAGCACCGCGTTGGACGCGTCGAGCCCGATCACTTCCTCGATTTCGGCCCGCACTTTTTCCGGCTCGGCGGCGGGCAAGTCGATCTTGTTGATCACCGGGACGATTTCATGGTCGTGCTCGATCGACTGGTAGACGTTGGCCAGCGTCTGCGCCTCGACCCCCTGCGCCGCGTCGACCACCAGCAGCGCGCCTTCGCACGCCGCGAGGCTGCGCGACACTTCATAGGCGAAGTCGACGTGGCCGGGCGTGTCCATCAGGTTGAGCTCGTATAGCTCGCCATCTGGGCCCTTCCATTCCAGGCGGACCGTCTGCGCCTTGATCGTGATCCCGCGTTCCTGCTCAATCTCCATATTGTCGAGCAGCTGCGGCGACATCTCGCGCGCGGTGAGGCCGCCGGTGGTCTGGATCAGCCGGTCGGCAAGCGTCGACTTCCCATGGTCGATATGCGCGATAATCGAGAAGTTACGAATGCGGGACAAGTCAGCCATCCGCGGCCCGCTAGCATCTCGCAAACGGGCTGTCATCGGCGGCGCCGTTGGTCCCTCTCTGCTTGCCGCTGGTTGAAGGCGGTTGCATCGGCCCGACTTGGCCTTAGGCTCCCGGCGGATCATCGGGAGTTTTTTCATGTTCTTGCGTAATCCTCGCCTTGCCCTTCTCCTCTCCGGCGCGTCGCTGCTCGCCGCCTGTGCCACCACGCCACCGGCCCAACCGGCGCTAGTCGCGCCACCGGTCGCGGCCGCCCCTTCTGTAATGGCCGAACCCGTGCCGGTCGCCTCGTTGGTTCGTCAGATCAGCATTCCGCACGAGACTTTCACGCTCGACAATGGGCTGACGGTCATCGTCCATGAGGATCACAAGGCCCCCGTGGTTGCGGTCAGCACCTGGTACAATGTCGGGTCGAAGGACGAGCCGACGGGCAAGACCGGCTTCGCCCATCTGTTCGAGCATTTGATGTTCAACGGATCGGACAATCTGCCGGGTGACTATTTCACCTATCTGCAGCAAGTCGGCGCGACCGATTACAACGGCACCACCTGGTTCGACCGCACCAATTATTTCGAGACGGTGCCCAAGGCTGCAATCGACCGCGCGCTGTTCATGGAGTCGGACCGCATGGGCTATCTGCTCGGCGCGGTGACGCAAGAGAAGCTCGATAATCAGCGCGGCGTTGTCCAGAACGAGAAAAGGCAGGGCGACAACGCGCCCGGCGGCCTGACCGAATATGAGGTGCTCGACGCGCTGTTCCCGGCGGGGCACCCCTACCACCATTCGACCATCGGCTCGATGGCCGACCTCGATGCGGCGAGCCTGGCCGACGTCAAGAAATGGTTCATCGACAATTACGGCCCGAACAACAGCGTGCTGGTCTTGGCCGGCGACATCACCGCTGCCGAAGCGCGCCCGCTGGTCGAGAAATATTTCGGTGGTATCAAGCGCGGCCCGGTCAACACGCCGGCTGCGGCCGATGTGCCGACCTTGGCCGCAGCCAAGACGATCGTGATGAAGGACCGCGTTGCCGCGACCCAGATCGAAAAGAATTGGGCGGTGCCGGGCTTGCTGTCGAACCAACTCGCTGCACTCGACCTCGGCGGGTCGATCCTCGGCGGGCTCGCCAGCTCGCGGCTCGACCGTATCCTGGTGCGCGACGAGAAGATCGCGGTAGACGTATCGGCCGGGCTCCAGCCGTTTCAGCGGATCGGCATGTTCTCGGTCAGCGCGACGGTCAAGCCGGGCGTCGACCCGGCGCTGGTCGAACGGCGCCTCGACCAAATTCTCGCCGAGTTCATCGCCAATGGCCCGACCGAGGAAGAAGTGCAGCGCGCCGCGACCAACGAGCTTGCGGGCCGCATCCGCGGGCTGGAATCGGTCGGTGGCTTCGGCGGCAAGGCGGTCGCGTTGGCGGAAGGGCAGGTCTATGCCGGCGACAGCGATTATTACCGCCGAACGCTCGATCAATATGGAGCGGTCGACGCCGCCGCGATCAAGACGGCGTTCGCCCAATGGCTGAGCCGACCGGCGTTCACCATCCGCCTCGAACCGGGCGATCGTCCGCCGTATGATGAGACCAAGTTTAAAGCCAAGAAGGCCTCACGCGACATCGCCACGCCAAAGGTCAAGCGGTCGGTTCCGCCGATCGGCCAGTCGGGCGCACTCGACTTCCCGGACATCGCCCACGTGGCGCTTTCGAACGGGGTCCGCGTGACCTATGCACAGCGGACGGCCGTGCCGACGACCCAGTTGGCGCTGTCGTTCAACGCCGGCTTCGCGGCCGACGCCCCAGGCGCACGAGGCTTGCAGAATTTGACGCTCGGCATGCTCGACGAGGGCGCCGCGGGCCTCAATTCGCAGGCGATCGCGGAGGAGCGCGAGCGGCTCGGCATGACCTATGCCGCCACCGGCTCGGCCGACCGCAGCACGGTGACGATGGCCGCCTTGAGCGCAAATCTAGTGCCTTCGCTCGACCTGCTCGCCAAGATCGTCGAGCAACCGAGTTTCGATATGGGAGACATTGAGCGGCTGCGGACGCAAACCGCGACCGCCATTGCCCAGGCGCAGAAGGAGCCCAATTCGATCGCTTCGCGCGCGCTGCCGGCGCTGCTCTATGGCGAGAATCATCCCTATGCGACCACCAGCCTGGGTGACATCGCCGCGGTCAAGGCGTTCAGCCGCGATGATCTGATCGGCTTTCGCGACCGTTGGCTGAGGCCCGACAACCTCGAGGTTTTCGTGGTTTCGAGCCTGCCTCTGGCCGAACTTCAGCCGATGCTCGATGCGCGCTTCGGCCAATGGCAAGCGCCCGCCGCGCCACTGGGTAAGAAGGCGTTCGGCGCGCTGCCGCCGCGCCCGACCGCGCCGCGGATTGTTTTGATCGACCGGCCCGGATCGCCGCAGTCGATCATCTACGGCGGGCAATTGACGTCGGTCGATCCCAAAAGCGACACGACCTCGCTGACCAACGCCAACGACGTGCTCGGCGGCAATTTCCTGTCGCGGATCAACATGGACCTGCGCGAGACCAAAGGCTGGTCCTACGGCGTGTCGGGACGGACGCAATTGACCGAGCAGGTCGTGCCTTATCTGGTCCGCGCTCCGGTCCAGGCCGATCGCACCGGCGATTCGATCAAGGCGCTCGATTCCCAGTTCCGGGGTTTCCTGGGCAAGCAGGGGGTAACGCAGGAGGAACTGGAGCGGACGGTGACCAACGCGATCGGCGAATTGCCGGGCGAGTTCGAGACATCGGCGGCGGTGCTGGCGGCAATGCAAAGCAATGCGTTGCTCGGCCGGCCCGACAATTATTACGAGACGCTGGCCGACAAGTTCCGCGCGCAGAACCGCGCCGGCCTCGACGCCGCGATCCGCGCCGCGGTCGATCCGGGCGGTTGGGTCTGGGTGGTGGTCGGCGACGCGGCCAAGGTCAGGCCGCAGCTGGCGAAGCTCGGTTATCCGGTGACGGTGGCAGAGGCGCGATGAGCCAGGGCCGCCGGCGGGATTTACTCCCGTGACGGTCCTAACCGCGTCACATGCCCCATCTTGCGCCCGGCGCGTGCCTCGCCCTTGCCGTAGAGGTGGAGGCAGGCGCCCGGTTCGGCGAGCAATTCGGGCCAGCGTTCGGCGTCGGAGCCGATTAGATTGTCCATCGTCGCGCCCGCGGCGACCAGCCCCGAATCGCCCAGAGGCAGGCCGAGAATCGCACGCAGATGCTGTTCGAACTGCGAAGTATGCGCGCCCTCGATGGTCCAGTGGCCGCTGTTATGCACGCGCGGGGCGATTTCGTTGACGACCGCCTCGCCATGGCAGGCGAAAAATTCGACGGTCAGCACGCCGACATGGCCCAGCGCATCGGCGATGGCGGTCGCGGACCGGAGCGCGACATCGCGCAGCGCTTCGATCGCCCGTCCGGCCGGAACGCTTGAGCGGCGCAGGATGCCGCCGTCATGCTGGTTCCGGGTCAGCGGGTAGGCGCGTGTCTCGCCGGCTTCGGTGCGCGCCAGGATCAGGCTGAACTCGGCGTCGAAAGCTACCCGCGCTTCGGCCACCGCCGGTTGGCGGCCGATCGACTCCCACGCCGCTTCGGCATCGCCGGGTTCGTCGACCCACGCCTGACCCTTGCCGTCATAGCCAAGCCGCCGGGTCTTGAGCAGGATCGGCGCGCCGAGCTCGGTTAGCGCCGCGAAGACGTCGTCCGCGCCATCGACTTCGCGCCAGGGCGCGACGCGCGCGCCGACACCAGCAAGGAATCGCTTCTCCTCGGCCCGGTCCTGCGAAACGGCGAGGCTGCGCGTGTCGGGGCGAAGCTTGTCGCCAAGCGTGGAGAGCGGTCCGATCGGCAAATTCTCGAACTCGTAAGTGACGACGTCGCACGCGGCCGCGAACCGAAACAAGGCAGCCTCGTCGTCGAAAGCAGCGCGGGTGAACTCTGCCGCGACTTCGGCCGCGCAAGGGCGGCGGTGGGGGTCGAAGATATGGCAGCGATAGCCCAACTGAGCCGCAGCCATCGCCATCATCCGGCCGAGCTGGCCGCCGCCGACGATGCCGATGGTGGACCCCGGCGCCAGCGTCATTCCGGCCAAATCACTCAGGTTGCTCGGGAACCGCGGCGGTCTGCTTCGCTCGCCACTCGGCCAACCGCCCGGCAAGCACTTCGTCGGTCGTCGCCAGCATCGCCGCGGCGAGCAATGCCGCGTTGATCGCACCGGGCTTGCCGATCGCCAGTGTCCCGACCGGGATTCCGGCCGGCATCTGGACGATCGACAACAGGCTGTCGATGCCCTTCAGCGCCTTGCTCTCGATCGGCACGCCGAGCACCGGTAGCGCGGTCATCGACGCCGCCATGCCGGGCAAATGCGCCGCGCCGCCGGCCCCGGCAATGATCGCCTTGAGCCCTCGACCCTGGGCCGCGGCGGCATAGTCATAGAGCCGCTTGGGCGTGCGATGGGCCGACACCACCCGCACTTCATGGGCCACGCCGAGCGCCTCAAGCGTCTCGGCGGTGTAGCGCATCGTCTCCCAGTCGGACTGGCTGCCCATGATGATGCCGACGATCGGATCGGCCATGTTCGCGTATCACCTTCGCCCCGTTTGCTAGACGGGCGGTTTAAAGGCGCGTGGCGACTGGCGCAATCCGGGACAGCGGCGAATTGGGAATCCACAAAATGGTGAATCTCGATTATGCCGTCTTCCGACAGCGGGAAGTAACCATGCACGAAGTTACGGAACAGGGCAGCGATCCGGCGACCTTGGTCGAAGAGATTGCGCGTCTGCGTGGCGAAGTCGAGCGGCTGCAGGGCCGGGTCGACGAGCTCGACGCGCTGGCTCACCGCGACCCGCTGGTCCCGCTTGCCAACCGCCGCGGCATGATGCGCGATCTGGAGGCGATGATCGCCCGGTACCATCGCCATGGCATTCCGGCCGCGGTGCTGTTCGTCGATCTCGACGATCTCAAGATATTGAACGACAGCTTCGGCCATGGCGGCGGTGACGCGGCCCTAATCCATGTTGCTGAGAAATTGCTCGCCGGCACCCGCTCAAACGACACGGTCGCGCGGCTCGGCGGCGACGAATATTGTGTTTTGCTCGACCATGCCGACGAGGAGGTTGCGCTGGAGATCGCCGAGCGGCTGGTCGACACCATCGCCGGCGAGGACTGTCTTTACCAGGGGATGGAGATGCCGCTGTCGGTGGCGATCGGCCTGACCCTGATCGAGCAGGGCGACACGCCGGCCATCGTCCTCGCCCGCGCCGACCAGGCGATGTACCGGGTTAAAGCCGCAGCCTAGGACTGCCGGGGGCAGTCCGTTAGGGCGCGGCTGCGGCCAGATGCTGCGGCCTAGCGCTCGCTTAAATAATAACGATCTCGGACCGACAGATCGTCGTTAAGCTCATAAACGATGGGCTGGCCGGTCGGGATTTCCAGCCCGACGATGTCGGCATCGGCGATGTTCGACAAATGCTTTTCCAGCGCGCGCAACGAATTGCCGTGGGCGGCGACGATCACCCGTTCGCCGCGCCTGAGCGCCGGGACGATGTCCGCGTCATAATAGGGAAGAACGCGGACGATCGTGTCCTTAAGGCTTTCGGCCCGAGGGATCGCGATCCCGGCGTAGCGGCGGTCGGCGCCGACCTGATAGGGACTGTCGGCCTCGAGCGGGGGCGGCGGGATGTCGAACGAGCGCCGCCAGATCTTGACCTGTTCGACTCCGACCTTGGCGATCATCTCGGCCTTGTTGAGGCCGGTCAGCCCGCCATAGTGACGCTCGTTTAGGTGCCAGTCCTTGCTCACCGGCAGCCACAGTCGGTCCATCGAGTGGAGCACGAGATGGAGCGTGCGGATCGCCCGCGTCTGGACGCTGGTAAAGCAGCGGTCGAAGTCGAAGCCCCTGGCGGCAAGCAGCGTGCCGGCCTCGCGGGCTTCGGCGATGCCCTTCTCGGTGAGGTCGCTGTCCCACCAGCCGGTGAAGCGGTTTTCGAGATTCCATTGCGACTGGCCGTGGCGGAGGAGAACCAGCGTCGGCATCAGGCCTCGGCCTTCTCCAACTCGGCCTTGTTCGCCCTGGCCTTGTGAAGTTCGGGCAGGATCGCGTGGAGCGAATCGAGGCACGACCCGGCGAGGTATTTGGAGCGTTCGGGGCTCCAGCCATAGACTTCATCGGGCAGGTCGAAATTATCCTTGAACGGCATTTCCAGCGTCATCGAGACGCAGCCAAACCGCTCGGCCAGCTGGGTGGTCGACATCGACATATTGGCTTGGCCGGCCGGGAGAATCTCATAGCCCTGCCGCGTCTGGAAATCGGGCGAGAGGCGCTGCAGCGTATCGCTGAACAGGGCGAACAGCCGCGACTGATCGGGCGTTAGCGACGGAATGCCTTCGAACCCAGCAAGGAAATTGGCCGGGATCGCCTCGTCGCCGTGAACGTCCATCGCAAAGTCGACCCCGGTTTCGTCCATCGCGCCGCGCACGCACAGCACCTCGGGGCTCTTCTCGGCCGACGGCGCATGCCATTCGCGGTTCAAATTGACGCCGACCGCATTGGTACGAAGGTGTCCGCGCCGCGATCCGTCGGGATTCATGTTGGGTACGACGTGGAAGGTGCAGTCGCGGCGCAGCACGCGCGCGATCGGATCGTCCGGATCGGTCAGCTTTTCGAGCGCGCCCTCCATCCACCACTCGGCCATCGTCTCGCCGGGATGCTGGCGGGCGTAGAGCCACACGGTGAGATCTCCTTCGCCGAAAGTCAGGCAATCGATGTCCTGCCCGTCGAGCGATTTGCCGAGGCTGCGATATTCGACTCCGGGCAGTGCGGCCAGCGTCGATACCAGATCGTGGTGCCGCTCCATCGAATAGGGCGCGAAATAAGCGATCCAGACAAGGTCGGTCTCGGGCGTGAAGCGGATCGTCAGCGTGCCGTCGGCATAGCTGGTGTCGGGAATGCGCGCCCAATCCTCGCGATCGAGCGACAGGCAAGCCTTATAGTCGGGCCAGCCGTCGGGGTAGGCGGCGCTGCCGCAATTGACGATGTTGAGCGTTACTTCGCGGCCGCCAGCGCCAGCCAGGCGGAAGTGGAACCATTGATGGAAATCGCTCATATGATCCTTGACGATTTCCAGGTCCACCGTGTCGCCGCTTTGCCCGACGACGCGAATGTTGCCGGCGTCGAACGCGCTCGAGATCGTGATGGTCATGAAGTCCCCTGGTGCTGGATGGAAATGAAGAATCGCGGCCCTGATAAGGCCGAGTGCGGCGAACGGCAAACCTGGCTTTCGACAAACGGCCGACCGAGGCACTGGCGCGGCCCCCTGCCGTCCGATAGCGAGGCGCCATGCGTATCATATCTGCCCTGACTGCCCTCGGCCTGGCTGTCGCCGCCGTCGCCGCCCCGCCGCCCCCGGTCGACGAGGCGATCGCCCGGCGGGTGCGGGCCGACGTCGAGTTCCTCGCCTCCGATCGGCTGGAGGGACGCGACACCGGATCGCGCGGGCACGCCATCGCGGCCGATTATGTCGCGGGGCAATTCCGGGCGATCGGTCTTGAGCCCGCGGGCGACAAGGGAAGCTGGTACCAGCAGGTGCCGTTTCGCCGGGCCTCGTTCGACAAGCCGCCGCGCCTGACGCTGACGATTGGCGGCAAGCCGGTGGTGCTCGAGCAGGGTAAAGACGCTTCGCTGCGGCCGAGCGTTACCGCCAAACAAATCAGGCGAAGCGCGGGCCTGGTCTTCGTCGGCTATGGCTTGAAAGACACGCGCTTCGGCTTCGACGATTATCGCGGCCTCGACGTCCGCGGGAAGATCGTCGTCGCGCTCGACGGCACGCCGACGGGACTGCCGAGCGACATCGCCGCGCACCTCAAATCGACCAAGGATGAGATGGCCGCCGCCGCCGGTGCGGTCGGTTTCGTCGGAATAGGCGGCCGCGGGGGACGGGCCGGGGAGGCGGATCCGGTGCAACGCGCCTCCCGGCCGCGGATCGATTGGGTCGATTCGGCGGGCCGCGCAGGGACGACGCCTCCCGGGCTCGAACTTATAATATCCTTCTCGCGCGAGTGGGCGGCGCGTCTGTTCGAAGGCGCCCCAAAATCGCTCGCCGCGGTCCGCGCCGCGGTCAAGGGCAAGGGGCGCCCGCGCGGCTTCGCCTTGACGCCTACGATCGCGGTCGAGGCCGACGCCAAGTGGGAGGATTTCACCAGTCCCGAGGTGATCGGGCTGCTCAGGGGCTCGGACCCGGTGCTTGCCGCCGAGCATGTCGTGCTGATGGGCCACCTCGATCATCTGGGGATCAAGCCCAACGCCAAACTGGGTGAGGACGCGATCTACAACGGCGCGCTCGACAATGCCGCCGGGGTGGCGACGATGCTTGAGGCGGCGCGCCTGTTCGCCGCGCAGCCGGCGCGACCGAAGCGCTCGATCCTGTTTATCGCCAATACCGGCGAGGAGCGCGGGCTACTGGGGGCCAGCTATTACGCCAATCACCCGACCGTGACGGCATCGAGCATCGTCGGGCTGGTCGATCTCGACATGCCGCTGCTGCTCTACCCGTTCACCGACGTCACCGCGTTCGGCGCCGACCATTCGACCATCGGCGCGACGGTCGCTGAGGCCGGCTCGTCGATGAATGTCGCGATGAGTCCCGACCCGATGCCCGAGGAGGCAATCTTCGTTCGTTCCGATCATTATATGTTCGTCAAGCGCGGCATTCCAGCGGTGCTGCTGATGACCGGGCATGCCAATGGCGGCAAGGCCAAGTGGAAGGACTTTCTGGAATCGACCTATCATTCGGTCAACGATGACCTGACGCAGCCGATCGATTGGCAGGCGGGCGGGCGCTACGCCGTGCTCAACTACCGCATCGCCCGGGCCATGGCCGACGCGCCGCAACGGCCGATGTGGCTGACGAACGACTATTTCGGCGACCTTTATGACGTGAACGGACCGCGTCGGCCCGCGGGGACGCCCCGCCGACCTTGACTTCGCCTGCCCCCCGCCATAGGGGGACCGCCGGTTTCACGAACCTCCGACACCCTATAATTTTTACGAAGGCAGGCGTTCCGGCCATGAAGATTCGCAATTCCCTGAAGTCGCTGAAGTCGCGCCATCGCGACTGCCGGGTAATTCGCCGTCGCGGCCGGACCTATGTCATCAACAAGACCAACCGCCGTTTCAAAGCGAGACAAGGCTAAGCCCCCGAACCGAGGCCGGCCCTCCCTTTCATCGAGATCACTAATCGCCCCTGTCCGATCCGTCGGGCGGGGGCGAAATCGCGTGGCAATGGCATAATTAGGGCGATTCGAGCGTTTTTGTCGATGAAGCGTTTTTTCAGCGCCCGTTAAGCTGGTTCGCGGTATATAAACGCGTAAGGAGTGTTGAAGATGACACGCACGATGACAATCGTTCTGACGGTGACCGGGGTCGCCTTTGCGGCGACGATGGCCGGCGCCGCCTATGCGCAATCGGCGGGCGACCAATCGACTCCGCAGAGCTGGAACTACGAGATCAAGGACGGCAAACGCGTTCCCAAGGGGCAGAAGCAGGTCAACGCCGACGGCAGCTGGCGCGAGGAAATTCGCCAGGGCAAGTGCGTCACCCTCAAGGAAAAGACACCGTCGGGCGAATATAAAGAGACGCGCCGCTGCGACTAATTCAGGTCGCGCCCTTCGTCTTGACCCGATCCAGCCCGGTACCGCCCTCGGTGCCGGGCTTTATCGTGCAGGCGGGCAGGCCAAGCTGCGCATTGTCCTCGCACGGGCGCACCTGGACGCTGTCGTTGGCGCTGATGAACAGGCCCCACTGGCGCTTGTCGCTGCAGGTCGCCGTCCACAGGTCCATATTCTTGTAGCGCCCGACATAGCCGGTCTTGACCAGCTGCTTGCAGGTCATGCCCTGCTCCAGGATCGCGCGCTTCAACGCGATGGCGCGGTCGAAATCGTTCAATTTGAGTAGCTGCTTTTGATGCTCGCTTCTGACCATGATGTCGGGCTTGGGCGCCGTCGGCACCTTTTCTTTGCCACATCCCGCGGCCAGAAGGAGGGCAAGCAGCAACGCGGATCGAAGCATCGTCATTCTCCCTGAGCCGCGGCTCAACCGGCGGCGCGGCGCTGCTGCAACAACGCCGCCACGGCATCGGGGTTCACCCCATCGGCCAGCGCGACGAAGATCGTGTCGTCGCCGGCGATCGTTCCCGCAATCTCGGCGATCCCCGCCGCATCGAGCGCATTGGCAACCAAGTTGGCCGACCCCGGCGGCGTCTTAAGCACCAGCAGCGGACCCGCGGTCAGGATCGCGTCGACCCATTCGGAGAGCAGCCGGTCGAGCTTGGCCGCGGCGTGGCCCGCGTCAACATTGTCGGGCATTACATAGCGGATCCTGCCCTCGCGTTTGAGCTTGACCGCGCCCAGTTCGATCAGGTCGCGGCTGACCGTCGCCTGGGTTGCCGCCATTCCGGCCAGTGACAGGCGGGCGACGATCTCTTCCTGGCTGCCAACCCGATGCTCGCGTAGCCAGTCGGCGATCATGCGCTGGCGCGGTTTCTTGCCCGCCATTTCATGCCTCTCCGCAAACCATCGTGCCAATGCCTTCGTCGGTGAACAGCTCGACCAGAATGGCGTGCTCGGTACGGCCATCGATCATATGCGCGCTGGCGACTCCGCCGGCGACCGCCTCGGCGCAAGCCGACAGTTTTGGGATCATGCCGCCGGTGACATGTGCGTCGGCGATGCTCCGCCTCGCTTCGGCAACGGTCAGGCGGTGGACCAGGCTGGCCGGGTCGGCCGGATCGGCGAGCAGGCCCGGCGCGCCGGTCAAATAGATGATTTTTTCCGCCTTCATCGCCACGGCGATCGCCCGTGCCGCATCATCGGCGTTGACGTTGTAGGGCTGGCCGCTCCTGTCGGCGCCGACGGTCGACACGATCGGGATCAGACCGTCGTCGAGCAAGGCGTGGAGCAGTCCGGCACGGACGCGGCCGACCTTGCCGACAAAGCCGAGCGCTGGATCGACTTGGGTCGTCTCGAGCAATCGCCCATCCTCGCCCGCCACCCCGACAGCGACCGGCTCCAACGCGTTGACCGCGCTGACCAGCTCGCGGTTGATCTTGCCGACCAGCACCATGCGGACGATATCGAGCGTTTCGCGGTCGGTGACGCGCAGGCCGTCCCGGAATTCGGGAGCCTTTCCTATGCGCTTCATCTGCTCGTCGATCTGCGGGCCGCCGCCATGGACCAAGACGGTGCGGATGCCGACCGAGTGGAGCAACAGCACGTCCTTGGCCAGGCTGCGCGCCGCCGCTGGATCGGTCATCGGCAGGCCGCCGACCTTGACCACCACCACCTTGCCGGTGAAGCGGCGGATATAGGGCAGCGCCTGGATCAGCAGCGCGGCGGTCTCGTTGGGCGTGATCATGATGTCGCCGCATTTTCCTTGATGTAACCGGGGCCGAGATCGACCGAGACCGCACGGCCGGCGCCGCGGCCGACACCTAGATCGATGTGGATGTCGATTTCACCGCCGCGCATATGGGCTATAACCGCATCGGCATCGTGTGGGATTTTAACCCCCGCTGCGGCGACCTTCATTCCGCCGTAAGAGACGCTGGCCTTCTCGCTCTCGAACTCGACCCCGCACGATCCTGCCTCGGCCAGCAGACGGCCCCAATAGGCGTCGGCGCCGTACCAGCTGCATTTGATCAGCTGATTGTTGCCGATCGACCTCGCGACGGTGCGCGCCTCGGCGTCGTTCAAGGTGCCGGTGACGCGGATGACGACGAGCTTGGTCATGCCCTCGGCATCGCGCGCCATCCCCAGCATCAGTTCCTCGCAACATTGCCGTACGGCATCCTCGAACCCAGCCAGGTCGGGCCGCCCCTTCCGCCCGCTGGCGAACAGCATCACCGTGTCGTTGGTCGACGTCGCGCCGTCGGTAATCAGGCAGTTGAAGGTCGCTTGGGCCGCGCGGGCCAGGATCGGCTGCAACTCGGCAGGCGACAGGCTGGCGTCGGTCGTCAGGAAGGCGAGCATCGTCGCCATGTTGGGCGCCAGCATCCCGCAGCCCTTGGCCATCCCGCCGACCGTGAAACCGTCACCCGCGACCACCGCCTCCTTGGGGCACGTGTCGGTGGTGAGGATGCCTTTGGCCGCCTCGACATGGCCGGCACGCGACAGTTTCGCGGCCAGCTTTGGCGTCGCGTCGAGCAGCTTATCAATCGGCAATGAAATCCCAATCAACCCGGTCGAGCAAACCAGCATTTCTTCTGCCCGGCAGCCGACGCCCTCGGCCGCCGTCACACACATTGCCTCGGCATCGGCGCGACCGGACCTGCCGGTTCCGGCATTGGCATTGCCCGAATTGACCACCACTCCTGCCGCCATCCCCCCCGACATCTTCAGCCGCTCTAGGCTGGCCTCGACCGGGGGCGCGCGAAACTTGTTCTGGGTGAACACCGCCGCGGTCGGTACCGGCCGGCCATCGTCGGTGGCGAGCAGCGCATAGTCGAGCCGCTTGCGCTTGACCCCGGCGTGACAGCCCGCCGCGACAAATCCTTCGGCTGCGGTCACACTCATGGATAGACTCCGATATTCGTAAGGCCCGCGTCTTCCTCGAGACCGAGCATGAGGTTGGCGCATTGGATCATCTGACCCGCCGCGCCCTTGCCGAGATTGTCGATCGCGGCGAGCGCGACGACCGTACCGGTGCGCTCGTCGTAACGTGCCGACAGGAAGGCAGCGTTGCTGCCGGTCGCCCATTTGGTTTCGGGTAGTGCTTCGCCGACGTGGACGAAGCGCTCGCCCGCATAAGCCTCCCGAAGGATAGCCAACGGATCGCAAGGACCATTGGCCCTGGCGTAGCAGGTGGCGAGGATGCCGCGGCTCGCCGGCATGAGGTGCGGGGTGAACAGGACCCGGGCGTCGCAGACCATTTCCATCTCGGCGGTGTGGCGGTGGTTGAGCAAACCATAGGCTTTCAAATTGCCCTCGACCGCGCAGAAATGCGTCGCCGCGTCGGCCGAGCGCCCGGCGCCGCTGACCCCAGAGGCGGCATCGACGATGATGCCGTCGCGCTCGACCACGCCGGCTTCGAGCAGCGGGCGCAGCGCCAGGTTGGCCGCAGTCGGATAGCAGCCGGGCGCGGCGACTCGCTTCGAGCCGGCAATCGCTTCACGGAAAAATTCGGGTAGCCCATAGTGGAAGCTGCCGAGCAGGTCAGGGCGAGCGTGCGGCTTGCCATACCAGCGTTCATATTCGCCGGCGCTGTCCAGCCGGAAGTCGGCCCCGAGGTCGACCAGTGGAACTCCCGGCGCGAGCAGATCGTCGGCAAAGCGCTGAGTTTCACCATGGGGAAGCGCGGCCAAGATCAGGTCGCTTCCCCTGAGCAGCGCCGCGTCCCATTCGGCGAAATGCATTTCCGGATAGGCGAGCCCAAGGTGCGGGTGCAGGTCCGCGACCGGCTTGCTCGCCGCCGAAGCACCGAACGCGACGCCGACCTCCAACGCGCGATGACCCGCGATCAGCCGCATCAGCTCGCCGCCGACATAGCCGGAGGCGCCGAGGATCGAAACACGAATCATCGGCGGCATATGCTATTCACTGAATATTTATGCAATATACTTAGGTGCGATAGTCGATCTGGATCTTCGCCGCCGCCCCGACGGCCCGCGCACGCGCTTTATCGACATGGTTGTCACGCGCCAGCGCCACCCCCATTCGCCGGTTCCTGAGCGTGTTGGGCTTGGCGAACAGGCGGATCTCAGCGCCGTCGGCCAGCGCTTCGTCCACGCCCGAAAAGCCGAAGTCCCGGCTTTCCCTGTCGGCAAGGATCACCGCCGAGGCTGACGGGCCCGCCAGCTCAATGGTTGGGATCGGCAGGCCGAGGATGGCGCGGACATGCAGCTCGAATTCGTTGGGCGACTGCCCAATCAGCGTCACCATGCCGGTGTCGTGCGGCCGCGGGCTCAGCTCGGAGAAGATCGCACGGCCGCCGGCGATGAAGAATTCGACTCCGAACAGGCCGTGTCCGCCGAGCGCCGCGACCACCCTGGCGGCCTGCTCCTCGGCCGAGGCCAGTACTGCAACGTCAATCGCCGCCGGCTGCCAACTCTCGCGATAATCGCCGGCTTCCTGGCGATGGCCGATCGGCCGGCAGAACATCACGCCGTCTTTGGTCGCGACGGTCAGCAGCGTGATCTCATCGTCGAAATCGATGAATTCCTCGACGATGACGCGCGGCCGGTCGCCGCGCATATTGGCGACTGCATAATCATACGCGGTTCCCAGATCCTCTTCGGTTCGCGCGATGCTTTGACCCTTTCCGCTCGACGACATCACCGGCTTGACCACCGCCGGCAGGCCGACCGTGCTCGCCGCCGCGACCGCCGCCTCGCGCGTCTCGGCGAAGCGGTAGCGCGAGGTCGTCAGGCCGAGCTCCTTCGCCGCAAAGTCGCGGATACCGTCGCGGTTCATGGTCAGCTGCACCGCCTTGGCCGAGGGCACGACATGCCAGCCTTCTCGCTCGAGCTCGCCCAGCATCGCGGTGTCGATCGCCTCGATTTCGGGGACGATGTGGTCGGGTCGATGCTTCTCGACCGCCGCCCGCAGCGCCGCCCCGTCGAGCATCGAAAACACCTCGCGCGCGTCGCTGACCTGCATCGCCGGGGCATCGTCGTAGCGATCGCAGGCGATCACCCTGCAGCCGAGCCGCTTGGCAGCGATCGCGACTTCGCGGCCCAGCTCGCCCGACCCGAGCAGCATCAGCGTGGCAAGATACATGGCCGCTTCCCTAGCGGGCTTGCGCGGCGATGGGGAGACGGCAATGCTCGGTTCCGAACAGATCGAGGGGAATGACATGCGCCGTTTCGTTGCCTTGGCCCTGCTACCCTTGCTGATAGGAGCGGCGCCGCCCGCTAAGCCGAAGACCCCAAGTGAGATTATCGCCACCGCGCCGCGGTCCGACTGGCGCGAAATCGCCGCCGACGACCTGCTGGTCTTCGACTTCGCCGGGAATCGCCGGGTGGTGATGCAGCTCGCGCCGGCCTTCGCTCCGGTCCATGTCGCCAACATCCGCACGCTGGCGCGGGGCGGCTGGTGGGACGGCGCCAAAATCTACCGGGTGCAGGACAATTACGTCGTTCAGTGGGGTAATAATGATAGCGGCAAGCCGCCGCCCAAGGGGGTCGTCGCCAAACCCCCGGCCGAATATTCGCGGCGGCTGGCTGGCCTCGCGATCACGCCGCTCGGTTCGCCCGATGCCTATGCCCCCGCCGCAGGCTTCGCCGGCGGCTGGCCGGTCGCTTTCGACCGCAGGGGCGGGACTGCCAACCTTGCCCATTGCTATGCGATGGTTGGCGTCGGGCGAGACCTTTTGCCCGACACCGGGACCGGAGGGGAGCTGTACGCGGTCATCGGTCATGCGCCCCGCCACCTCGATCGCAACATTGCGCTTGTCGGGCGGATCGTATCGGGGTTCGAGGCCATGTCATCGTTGCCGCGCGGCACCGAAGCGCTCGGCTTTTATAAGGATCGGTCGTCGGACGTGCCGATCGTCCGCGCGCGGCTGGCCGCCGACTTGCCCGCCGTCGAACGACCGCGCTTTGAATATCTCGGCGGTCTCTCGTTCGGCGCCTATCGTCACGCACGCGCGAACCGGCGGGACGATTTTTTCATCCGTCCCGCCGGCGGTGTCGATCTATGCAATGTCGGCGTGCCCGTGCGGGCGATGCCCAAACCTTAGGCGATTACGTATTTGACAAACCAGGTATTTAGCCAGCGAGCCAGTGAACGATCCATGCCATTTGGATCAGAACGAGTCCTGTTACTATGCCCCAAGCCGCATGGGCGTATCGCTTCACGCGGATGTCGCCCACGATCTCCACGACGCAATAAGTGATGCCGATAATGATCCCAGCAATGGTGAGGATCACTGACGGATCGGTGTTCATTCTGGTTTCTCCACCGGCTTATGCTTCACCAACTTTCGCACGCGCTCATCAAAACGCGCCTCGTCGTCGTCCGTCCCCAGATCGCGGGCGGCCTGCTTGAACTTGTCGAGTTGGGTTTTGCCTTCGGCGGACATAACGATTCCTTTATACCGTTGCGGTAAATCGTCCTCGCCGCTATATATAGCGGAAGAGTTGGTGGACCTAGAGGGGATCGAACCCTCGGCGCGTCAGGTGGGTAGCCGGAACGCCCCTACCAAGGTAGGCCCACACTCAGGACGCCCCGCTCAAAAGGCGGGGCGTTCGCACATCAAAAAGGCACGTCATCATCTAGGTCGGTGTCGAACGTAGCGGGCGGTGGACGGACGCGTATCGCCTCTGGCTTTGTGGCCGTGTAAACTCCCTTCTTACCCGCGACGGTCCAGATCATGCCCTTCTGTGCCATACGCCAGAGTTTGTTTTGCAGAAACTTGCGACTCTCGACGACTTTGAAGCGCCGCCAGAGTTCGATCAGGATGGCGTCGAGTTCGACATCATCGCCGCTTTTGATGATCGTGAAAAGTTGCTGCTCTCGGTCGTCCGCCTTGATGCCGCTAAGCTCCTTAAGGAGCTCAGGTGGCAGATCACTCAGGTCGCCGTAGGATTCTGGGATTGGCTGCGTTATTCGCCGCAATTGCTCTAGCTCCGCTATTATCGCGTCGAGCAGATTAGCATTCTGGGTGTGGCGAGACGCCGCGCCCGCGTCGGATACGGTTTGAGACCACGCGCGGAATTGCTTCGCCAGACCCTTGACAGAGTCCAGGTGATCGGCCAAGTTGGCCTCCTTCATAAGTGCGGGTTTTGGCAACAGTTTGGCGACCAAGCCAAGACCCGCGATTAAACGGCCTGCCCCATCGAATCATCGACGGAGTGGGCCGTTCGCTTATGGAGCATGTTTACGCTTTGCCTGTCAAGCGTGACTTTGGTCTAACTTTGCGCTTTCGTTTGTTTTGCCGCTCAGATTGGGCTTCTTCGCGCTTATCTTTAGTTAGAGACCCCATACGTCAGCCGCTTTCCTACGATACCCTTGAGGCCTTGGATTGCGCGGGCGCGATCATCAAAGCCATTGGCGGTGCGAGTATTGTAACGGAACTCGAACTCGGCGAGATAGCGATGAAGATGCTGCTCGCCGCAATGCTGGTAGACGCCCTTCATGCCGCGCTTGAAGATGCTGAAATAGCCTTCCACGGTGTTGCTGTGGATAGTGCGGTCGGTCAGATCGACATACTGGCCCGCGTTATGATTGGTCGTGCCGTGGCCTGCAAACTCCCTGCGGACAGAACGATAGGCATTGTGTTCGTCGGTCATGATCGTGGCTTCGCGAGCAACGTTGGCACGAACGATCGGCATAAGGGTGGCAGCGCTCACATTATCCACAATCATCGTACGGGCGATGCCAGAGTCGCGGTCGATTAGCGCCAGCACCTTCATCTTGTGATGGAAGGCGCGCTTTTTCGGTGCGCCCTTGATGCGGCCAATAAAAGTCTCGTCAACCTCGACAATACCACCGCCTGAACCGAAAGGCGCAAGTTCCCCGGAGCGCAGCGCTTCACGGATGCGATGCGACAGGAACCACGCCGAATTATACTGAATTTCAAGGACGCGGCTAAGCTGGTGCGAGCTGATGCCCTTCTTGCTCGAAATCATCAAATGAACGGCCTGGAGCATTATATGCAAGGGCAGCTTCGCGTCCTCGAACACGGTCCCGACCTTGACCGTGAACTGCTTGCGGCACTCGCCACACTTCTTGAGACCGTAACGGATCGCGCCCTTGGGGCACTTCTTGCTCGGCTTGCCGCGAACACCGTCCAGCTTGTAGATGCGACCACCGACAACGCCGCAGTGCGGGCACGTCACGCCGTCCGTCCAGATCATGCTTTCCAGATACTCGAAAGCCTTGGCTTCGTCGTGAAAGCGAGGCTGGGATAAAACGGACATAGCGGCATTGCTCCTTGCCGTCAGTCCTACCCGATCAACTTGGGTTTGTCAAATACGTAATCGCCAAACCTTAAGCAGCCCAGGCGGGGGCGACGTTGCGGTTCTTGTGCTGAATGACCGCCGGGCTGTTGTGCGAGCGCATGCTCGCCTCGGCCAACGGAAGGGCCGTGGAGCAGAACGCGCACTCGGCCGACATGCGTCCGATTAGCCAGTGCGTCCGGCCGCAGCCAGGGCAATGATTGATCTGATGTTCGCGATAGACGGCGTGATATCCACGTCCGGCGGGATCGTGCGTCTTACGCAGGTCTCTGAGCGTCGGGACGGATGCCATGAAAAAGTTCCTCTCGCTCGTTGAACGACCGAAAGAAGTTTGGGTTGCATTGCTGGCCGTCGCTGCCGCGCCGTCGCCCGAACCGGGACACGAAGATCAGACGTCAAGACCTTCGAGCGAGATCGGCTCGGCAAACTCTGCACCGATTTTCTTGCCGGCAATCCAGCGGACCAGCGCATTGGCCCGCTCACGGCCCGGCAGGATCAGCCAGACGCGCGTCCCGACCTCGAACA
>NZ_JACDDV010000042.1 GCF_013816785.1 Sphingomonas sp.
GGCAGTCGCCTTGGAGATCGCCTCGGGCACTTCGCGCGCCTTGCCGTGACCGAAGCCAGCGCGGCCCTTGCCGTCTCCGACCACGACCAGCGCGGCAAAGCCGAAACGCTTGCCGCCCTTGACCGTTTTCGACACGCGATTGATGTGGACCAACTTCTCGATCAGTTCCTCGCCATCGTCGTCGCCGCCACGGCCGCCACGGCGATCGTCGCGCCGTCCGCGATTACCGCCGCCGCGATTGTCACGGCCACCGCCGCCACCGCCACGGCCACCACGGCCGCCACGCGGGCCACGACCCTCGGGCGCGGCCGGCGCGACTGGCGCAGCCGGAGCCGCTTCAGAAGCTGCTTCAGGAGCTGCCGGAGCCGTTTCGGGAGCTGCCTGCTGGGCAATGGGAGCCGCTTCGGGAGCAGGCGCTGCCTTAGGGGCAGGCGCCGTTTTGGCAGCAGGCGCCGTCTCGGCAGCAGGCGCTGCTTCGGGAGCGACCGCTTCGGGCGCCGTGGCAATCGGTTCGGCCTGCGGGGTTTCTTTCTCGTCAGCCATTTAGAACTCCAATCCGCCTTCGCGGGCGGCATCGGCCAGGGCTTTTACCCGGCCATGGAAAAGGAAACCGCCGCGGTCGAACACGACCGCCGAAACGCCCGCCTTCTTGGCGCGCTCGGCGAGGGTCTTGCCGACCTCGGCCGCGCCTTCGCGGGTCGCATTGGTCTTGCCGCGCAATTCCTTGTCCAATGTCGAGGCGGCGGCAATCGTCTTGCCGGCGGCATCGTCGATGAGCTGCGCATAGATATGCTTGCCCGAGCGGTGAACCGACATGCGCGGCTTGCCCGCAGAGCGCGCACGAAGCGCGGTCCGGACACGGCGCCGGCGGCGATCGAAGAGAGATAGTTTCGCCATGGCTTACTTCTTCTTGCCTTCTTTGCGGAAGATATACTCGCCGCGATATTTGATGCCCTTGCCCTTGTAGGGCTCCGGCTTGCGCCAGCGACGGATTTCAGCGGCGACCTGGCCGACCTTCTGACGATCGATGCCGCTGATCTCAATCGTCGTGGTGTCGGGCGTCTTGACATCGACGCCTTCCGGCACGGCGTAGTTGACGTCGTGGCTATAGCCGAGCTGCAGCTTGAGGTTCTTGCCCTGGGCCTGCGCGCGGTAGCCAACGCCGGTAATCTCGAGCACCTTGGTGAAGCCCTCAGTGACTCCAGTCACCAGATTTTGCACTTGGGTGCGCTGCATCCCCCACGCCGCACGAGCACGCTGCGAAGCGGCCACCGGAGTGAGGCTGATCGCGCCCTCGTCGATCGAGTAGCGGACGAGTTCTTCGAGCAGCGGCATCGAGAGAGTGCCCTTGGGCCCCTTGACGGTCAGGGTCTGGCCCTCGACGTTTGCGCTGACGCCTGACGGCATAGCGACCGGTTTTTTGCCGATACGGGACATCAGAACACCTCCGCCAGTACTTCGCCGCCGACATTCTGATCGCGCG
Source organism: Sphingomonas sp. (assembly GCF_013816785.1). Classification (GTDB taxonomy): domain Bacteria; phylum Pseudomonadota; class Alphaproteobacteria; order Sphingomonadales; family Sphingomonadaceae; genus Sphingomicrobium. Next base: position 1,484 of record NZ_JACDDV010000042.1, read on the forward strand.
CTTCTGCGTCGGACAGAACACCCCGGGGCGTCGAGACTATGGTGATGCCAAGGCCGTTGCGGATGCGCGGCAGTTCCCGCGAAGCCGAATAGACCCGGCGACCTGGCTTTGACACGCGGGCCAGGTGCTGGATCGCCGGCTGCCCCTCGAAATATTTGAGTTCGATGCGCAAGCCCTTCTGACCGGCGAGAACTTCTTCGGCATAGCCGCGGATATAGCCTTCACGCTGAAGCACATCGAGCACGTTGGCGCGCAGCTTCGACGCCGGCGTCAGGATGCTATCCTTGCGCGCCTGCTGGCCATTGCGAATGCGGGTGAGCATATCACCCAATGGATCGGTCATCGGCATCAGCAGCCCTTACCAGCTCGACTTGGTGAGACCGGGAATCAGGCCCTTGTTGCCCATTTCCCGAAGCATGATCCGCGACAGGCGGAACTTGCGATAATAGCCCCGCGAGCGGCCGGTCAGCTCGCAGCGGTTGCGGATGCGGGTCGCGTTGCCGTTGCGCGGCAGCTCGGCCATCTTCAGGCGCGCCATCAGACGCTCGGTCTCATCGACCGATTTGTCGTTCGCTTTCGCCTTGAGCGCCGAATATTTCGCCGCGTATTTCGCGACGAGCTTCCTGCGACGCTCATTCTTGTTCACGGAACTCAGTTTCGCCATGACTTAAGTTCTCTTCCTACTGCGCAAGTCGCTTACGCGGCCTGCTGAGCCTCGGTTTCCGCGGGGAACGGAAAGTTGAAGAGGCGCAGCAGTTCGCGCGCTTCCTCGTCCGTCTTCGCGGTCGTGGTGATGATGATGTCCATGCCCCGAACCTTGTCGATCGAGTCATAGTTGATTTCCGGGAACACGATCTGTTCCTTCAAGCCCATCGCATAATTGCCGCGGCCGTCGAACGACTTGGGGTTGAGCCCCCGAAAATCGCGGACACGCGGCAAGGCGACGGTCACCAGCCGGTCGAGGAATTCGAACATCCGCTCGCGGCGCAAGGTGACCTTGCAACCGATCGGCATGCCTTCGCGCAGCTTGAACTGGGCGATCGACTTCTTCGCCTTAGTGATGACCGGCTTCTGGCCCGAGATTTTCTCCATCTCGCCCGCGGCCTGCTCGACCTTCTTCTTGTCCTGGGTCGCTTCGCCCACGCCCATATTGATGACGATCTTATCCAGCTTCGGCACTTCAAGAGCATTCTTGTATCCGAACTTCTCGGTCATCGCCTTGGCGATGCGATCATCATAATCCTTGCGCAAACGCGGCGTGTAGGCCCCATCCTGCTTGGCATCCTTGGTCTTGGCTTCAGCCATCGATCTTCTCCCCGGACCGCGCCGCGACGCGGACCTTCTTGCCGTCCTTGCCAGTCTCGAACCGCACGCGGGTCGCCTTGCCGTCCTTGGGGTCGGCAATTGCGACCTTGGAAACGTGCATTGCGGCCTCGCGGCGCTCCAGCCCGCCCTGCGGGTCGGCCTGGGTCGGCTTCTTGTGACGGGTCGCAATGTTCACGCCCGACACGATAACCTTACCGTCCTTGGGCATCGACATGGTGACTTCGCCGGTCTTGCCCTTGTCGCGGCCCGACAGAACCACGACCTTGTCACCCTTGCGGATCTTCGCGGCCGACATCACAGCACCTCCGGCGCGAGCGAAATGATCTTCATATGCTTTTTCGCGCGCAATTCGCGAACCACCGGCCCGAAGATACGGGTGCCGATCGGCTCTTCATTCTTGTTCACCAGCACCGCCGCGTTGGTATCGAAGCGGATCACCGAGCCGTCGGGACGGCGGATGTCCTTGGCGGTGCGAACGATCACCGCGCGGTGAACGTCGCCCTTCTTGACCTTGCCGCGCGGGGCGGCTTCCTTGACGGAGACGACGATGATGTCGCCGACGCCGGCTACGCGGCGTTTCGACCCGCCCAGCACCTTGATGCATTGGACGCGCTTCGCGCCGCTATTGTCGGCAACCTCGAGGTTGGACTGCATCTGGATCATGAGCTCAGTCCTTCCTTATGCTTCGGCGGCTTCGGGCGCGTCGGCTTTCGCCGCCTTTGCCGTCGCTGCCTTGATTGCCTTCGACGGAGTCGCCTCGGGCGCGGCCTTCGTGGGCCTGGAGATGTCGACCTCGACGATCTCGTCGACCGCCGCCGGGGCGGCGCCAACGCTATCGAGCACGGTCCAGCTCTTCAGCTTGCTGACCGGGGCGCACTCCTGGATGCGCACCTGCTCGCCCGACTTGAAGGCATTGCCTTCGTCGTGGGCGTGATATTTTTTCGACCGCTTGATGATCTTGCCATAGAGCGGGTGCTTCACCCGCCGCTCGACACGGACCACCACCGTCTTGTCACCCTTGTCGGACACTACCGTGCCGGTGAGGACGCGCTTGGGCATCTCAAATAACTCCTTACGCTTTCGACGCAGCGCTGGCGCGCTGGGTCTGGAGCGTCTTAATACGGGCGATGGTGCGACGAACTTCGCGCACGCGGCTCGGCTTTTCGAGCTGGTTGGTGGCCGACTGGAAGCGCAGGTTGAACTGCTCGCGCTTCAGCTCGCCCAACTTGGTCGCCAGCTGGTCGTCGGTTGCGACCTTGATGTCTTCCTTCTTGGCCATCTTAGTCCTCCACGACCAGCGATTCGCCCAGGCGAGCGACGACCTTGACCTTGATCGGCAGCTTTTCTGCGGCGCGCTCGAAGGCGACCTTGGCGAGCGGGCCAGGAACCCCGTCCAGCTCGAACAGGATGCGGCCTGGCTTGACACGGGCGACCCAGAATTCCGGCGAGCCCTTGCCCGAGCCCATGCGGACTTCGGCTGGTTTCGAAGACACTGGGACGTCCGGGAAAATGCGGATCCACAACCGCCCGGCGCGCTTGATGTGACGCGTAATGGCGCGGCGAGCTGCCTCGATCTGGCGCGCGGTGATCCGCTCGGGCTCCATCGCCTTCAGGCCATAGGCGCCGAAGTTGAGCTCGGTCCCACCCTTGGCGTTGCCATGGATGCGGCCCTTGAAGGCCTTGCGGAACTTGGTGCGTTTGGGTTGCAGCATTTCAAATGTTCCTTAACGGCGCCAATTACCGACGGTCGTCGCGGGCCGGGCGGACGCCCGAGGTCTGCGCATCCATCATCAGGCGATCCTGGGCGAGCGGATCATGCCCCAGGATTTCGCCCTTGAAGACCCAAACCTTGACGCCGCAGACACCGTAAGCGGTGTGCGCCTGCGCTTCGGCATAATCGACGTTGCCGCGCAGCGTGTGAAGCGGAACGCGGCCCTCGCGATACCATTCCGAGCGCGCGATCTCGGCGCCACCGAGACGGCCGCCGCAATTGATGCGGATGCCTTCCGCGCCGAGCCGCATGGCCGACTGGACTGCCCGCTTCATCGCACGGCGGAAGGCGATGCGCCGCTCGAGCTGATCGGCGATGCCCTGCGCGACGAGGCGCGCGTCGATCTCCGGCTTGCGAATTTCGACGATGTTGAGGCTGACTTCGGACGCGGTCATCTTGCCCAGGACCTTCTTCAGCTTCTCGATGTCGCTGCCCTTTTTGCCGATAATCACGCCGGGGCGCGCGGCATAGATGGAGATACGGGCGAGCTTGGCCGGACGCTCGATCACCACCTTGGAGATCGCCGCTTGCGGCAGGAGCTTCATGATGTGCTTGCGGATCCTGAGATCTTCGAGGAGCAGGCGGCCGTAATCCTGACCTTCCGCAAACCAGCGGCTGTCCCAAGTGCGGTTGATCTGCAGCCTGAGGCCGATCGCTGAGGATTTGTTACCCATTATGCTTCTTCCTGCTCGCGAACGACCACGCGAAGGCGGCTGAACGGCTTCTCGATCCGGGTCGAGCGGCCACGCGCGCGGGTAGCGAAGCGCTTAAGGGTGATCGACTTGCCGACCGACGCCTCGGCGACGACCAGTGCATCGACGTCAAGGTTGTGATTATTCTCCGCATTGGCCACCGCCGAAGCGAGCACCTTGGCCACCTCGGACGCCATGCCCTTGGTCGAGAATTTCAAAATGTTGAGCGCGACCTCGACCTTGCGGCCGCGGATCAACTGCGCCACCAGGTTGAGCTTCTGCGCCGACCCGCGGATCATGGTGCCGACGGCCAGCGCTTCCTTGTCGCCTACGCGGCGCGGGGCTGATTGCTTGGACATTAGCGCTTGCCCTTCTTGTCGGACGCGTGGCCCGGGAAGTAACGCGTCGGCGCGAATTCACCCAGCTTCATGCCGACCATGTCCTCGTTGACCGAGACCGGCACGAACTTGCGGCCGTTGTAGACGTTGAAGGTCAGGCCGACGAACTGCGGGAGGATGGTCGAGCGGCGTGACCAGGTCTTGATCGGCGCGCGCTTCGACGCTTCCTGAGCGGCTTCCGCCTTCTTCAGGAGCGACAGTTCGACAAACGGACCTTTCCAGATGGAACGAGCCATGGGTTAGCCCTTCTTCTTGGCGTGACGCGACCGGATGATCATCTTGTCGGTCGCCTTGTTGTGACGGGTGCGGGCGCCCTTGGTCGGCTTGCCCCACGGAGTAACCGGATGGCGGCCGCCAGAGGTCCGGCCTTCGCCACCGCCGTGCGGATGGTCGACCGGGTTCTTGGCGACGCCGCGGGTCAGCGGACGGCGGCCCAACCAGCGGGTGCGGCCGGCCTTGGCCAGCGTCTGGTTGCCGTTGTCGGGGTTCGACACTGCGCCGACGGTCGCCATGCAGTCCGAGCGGACGTAGCGCTGCTCGCCCGAGTTCAGGCGAACGATGACCATCCCCTTGTCGCGGCCGACGACCTGGACGTAGGTGCCGGCGGCGCGGGCAATCTGGCCGCCCTTGCCAGGCTTTAGCTCGACATTGTGGACGATCGTGCCGACCGGCATCTGGCCGACTTCCATCGCATTGCCCGGCTTCACGTCGACCTTCTTGCCAGCGACGACCTTGTCGCCCGGCGCCAAGCGCTGCGGCGCGAGGATATAGGCCTGCTCGCCGCCCTCGTAAGTCACGAGCGCGATGAACGCCGAGCGGTTCGGGTCATACTCGAGACGCTCGACGGTGGCTGGGATATCCCAGGTACGACGCTTGAAGTCGATGATCCGATACTTTTGCTTGTGACCGCCGGCGATCCCGCGCGAAGTCACATGGCCCTTGTTGTTGCGGCCGCCAGTCTTGCGCTTGCCTTCGGTCAGCGCCTTGACGGGCTTGCCCTTCCACAAGGATGACTTGTCGACCAGGATAAGACCGCGGCGGGCCGGGCTCGTCGGCTTATATGCTTTCAATGCCATCGGTTAGATCCCGTTCGTGATGTCGATCGACTGGCCCTCGGCCAGCGTCACGATCGCTTTTTTCACGTCCGACCTTTTGTAGGGCGTGCCCTTCCACTTCTTGGTCTTGCCCTTGGTGACGATCGTGTTGACGTTGGTCACCTTGACGTCCCAGATCGCCTCGACCGCCGCCTTGATCTCGGGCTTGGACGCGGTGCCGGCGACCTTGAACACCACCGCATTATATTCCGACACCATGGTCGACTTTTCGGTGATGTGCGGCGCGAGCACGATGTCGTAGTGGCGATTGTCGATCGCCGCTGCTGCTGTGGGCTTCTTAGCCATTGAACCGGGCCTCCAGCTTTTCAACCGCGGCGCGGGTCAGGACCAGCGTCTCGTGGCGCATGATATCATAGACGTTGGCACCGATCGCCGGCATCAGGTTGACGCCTTCGAGGTTCGACGAAGCCTGGGCGAACCCGACGTTGAGCGCGTCGCCGTCGATCACCAGCGCATTCTTGCCGAAGCCGAGCTTGCCGATTTTCGCCTTCAAAGCCTTGGTCTTGGCCTCGCCGTCCATGTCGAGGTTGTCGACGACAATCAGCTGCCCGCCCATCGCCTTGGCCGACAGCGCCATCTTCAGTCCGAGCACGCGGATCTTCTTGTTAAGACCAAGCGTGAACAGGCGGGCACGCGGGCCGTGGGCCTTGCCGCCGCCGACGAAGATCGGGGCGCGACGATCGCCGTGGCGGGCGGTGCCGCCGCCCTTCTGCTTGCCGAACTTCTTGCCGGTGCGGGCGACATCCGAACGCTCACGGGCGGCGCGGGCCATGCCGCGACGGTTGGAGAGCTGCCACGTCACCACGCGATGCAAAATGTCGGCACGTGGCTCGATGCCGAACACGGCGTCGTCGAGCTGGATGTCCCCACCCGCTTTCGCGGAGCCGGAATCGCCGCTTAGGGTCTGAACCTTGACCTTCATCGCTTAGCCTTCCTTGTTCTCGTCGGCAGCCGGCTTATCGCCAGCAGCGTCCGAATTCTGATTATCTTCGGCGGCCTCAGCGGCCTCGGCTGCCTGAGCGCCGGCTTCCTGCTCGGCCGCGATCGCCGCGACCTCCGCATCGCTCGGCAGCGCCGGGATTTCGTGCACCGCGGCATCTTCGACGAAGGCCGCAGGCGCCATCTCGGTTTCGATTTCCTTGGCGTTTTCAAGCAAACCCGCCGGATAAGGTGCGCGCTCGTCGCGCGGCAGCTTGATCGCGTCCATCACGCTCAGCCAGCCGCCCTTGGAGCCTGGAACCGAGCCTTTGACGAACAATAGCCCGCGGGCGGCGTCGGTGCGCACGATCTCAAGGTTCTGCTGGGTGCGGTTGCGCGCGCCCATGTGGCCGGCCATCTTCTTGTTCTTGAAAACCTTGCCCGGATCCTGGCGCTGGCCGGTGGAGCCGTGCGAACGGTGCGAGACCGAGACGCCGTGGGTGGCGCGAAGACCTTTGAAACCCCAGCGCTTCATCGCGCCGGCAAAGCCCTTGCCCTGGGTCACGCCCTGAATGTCGACCATCTGGCCGGCGACGAAATGGTCGGCAGTGATCGTCGCGCCGACGTCGAGGAGCGCGTCCTCGGCGACCCGGAATTCGACCACTTTGGCTTTAGGTTCGACCTCGGCATTGCCGAAAGCCACTCGCTGCGGCTTGTTGACGTTCTTGGCCTTGGCCACGCCGGCGCCCAGCTGGACGGCGGTGTAACCGTCGCGATCCATCTCGCGACGGCCGACGACCTGAACATCTTCAAGCTGGAGAACCGTGACGGGCACATGGCGCCCGTCCGCCTGAAACAGGCGGGTCATCCCCATTTTTTTCGCGATCACGCCAGTGCGCATGATCCATGCTCCTACAGAGGCCCACCGACGCAACTGAGCGACGGCGGGCTTGGTGGCACCCATCAAAGCTACACTTTGATGGGACCCAGTGCGACCCGTGAATTAATGCGTCGCCCCGCTGGGCCATTCCCGCCCGAGGGCAGGATGCGGGGGACGCAGACCAGGATGCGGTAAGGCGTCCTGCGGTATCCCTTGATCCGTTGCGTCGCCCCAAAGGCGCTGCGTCGATCCTTAATTCAGGATCGTGCGACCGAATCTTGGTCGCGGTGCCAGCCCCTTAGGCCAGCTTGATCTCTACGTCCACCCCGGCGGCGAGATCTAGCTTCATTAGAGCATCGACCGTCTGAGGCGTCGGCTGGACGATATCCAGCAGGCGCTTGTAGGTGCGGACCTCGAACTGTTCGCGCGACTTCTTGTCGACGTGCGGCGACCGGTTGACGGTGAACTTCTCGATGCGCGTCGGCAGCGGAATGGGGCCGCGAATAAGGGCTCCGGTGCGCCGAGCGGTGTCAGCGATATCACCCGTGGCCTGATCCAGCACACGATGGTCAAAGGCCTTCAGGCGAATCCGGATATTCTGCGTTTCCATGTCCACTACCGATGCGAAAGAGCCAAACCCGTCCCCGCCGGAGCGGTTGGGGCAACAAAAAACGGGGATCAGCGGCGCGATTGGACCCGAAGGCTCCTGCGCCACCTTACCCGCGAAAACTGTGAAGCTACCGGCCGCGCGACCCCGAAGGAAATCAACGCGACCGGGCGCCCTATATTACTTCGTGATCGCGCCGACAACCCCCGCGCCGACCGTCCGGCCGCCCTCGCGGATCGCGAAGCGCAGGCCCGGGTCCATGGCGATCGGAGCGATTAGCTTGACCGTCAGCGAGACGTTGTCGCCCGGCATGACCATCTCGGTGCCTTCCGGCAGCACCACTTCGCCCGTCACGTCGGTCGTGCGGAAGTAGAACTGCGGACGATAGTTGGCGAAGAATGGCGTGTGACGCCCGCCCTCGTCCTTCGACAGGACATAGACTTCGGCGGTGAAGTCGGTGTGCGGGGTGATCGAACCCGGCTTGGCCAGAACCTGGCCACGCTCGACTTCCTCACGGCCGACACCGCGGATCAGCGCTCCAATGTTGTCGCCGGCCTGACCCTGATCGAGCAGCTTGCGGAACATTTCGACGCCGGTGACGACGGTCTTCTTGGTATCCTTGATGCCGACGATCTCGACTTCTTCGCCGACCTTGACGATGCCGGTCTCGACACGGCCAGTGACGACCGTGCCGCGGCCCGAGATCGAGAACACGTCCTCGATCGGCATCAGGAACGGCTTGTCGAGCGGACGCTCGGGCTGCGGGATCCAGCTGTCGACCGCTTCCATCAGCTTGAGGATCGACTCCCGGCCGATTTCCGGAGTCTTGTCTTCAAGCGCGGCCAGCGCCGAGCCCGAGACGATCGGAATATTGTCGCCGTCGAAATCACGCTTGGAAAGCTCCTCGCGAATTTCGAGCTCGACCAGCTCGAGCAACTCGGCATCGTCTACCTGATCGACCTTATTGAGATAGACGACCATTGTCGGAACGCCGACCTGCTTGGCGAGCAGGATGTGCTCCTTGGTTTGCGGCATCGGGCCATCGGCGGCCGACACCACCAGGATCGCTCCGTCCATCTGGGCGGCACCGGTGATCATGTTCTTCACATAGTCGGCGTGGCCCGGGCAATCGACGTGCGCATAGTGACGAGCGGCGGTTTCATATTCGACGTGCGCGGTCGAAATGGTGATGCCGCGCTCGCGCTCTTCGGGCGCCTTGTCGATATTGGCGTACGACGTGTAGGTCGCGCCGCCGGTTTCGGCCAGCACCTTGGTGATCGCCGCGGTCAGCGACGTCTTGCCGTGGTCGACATGACCGATAGTGCCAATATTGCAATGCGGCTTGTTCCGCTCAAATTTTGCCTTCGCCATTTCACGCCTCTTCTTATGCTAGAAAAAACCGGCCGCGCCGCCGTGCGGTCGCGCCCATAGCCACTATTGATCGCTTACGCCAGCTTCGCCTTGACCTCGTCTGCCACATTGGCCGGCACTTCGTCATAATGGCTGAACTGCATGCTGTATTGGGCCCGCCCCTGGGTGAACGAGCGCAGCTGGTTCACATAGCCGAACATGTTGGCCAGCGGCACGATCGCTTCGATCGCCTGGGCGTTGCCGCGCGTGTCGGTGCCCTGAATCTGGCCTCGGCGCGAGTTCAAATCGCCGATGACGTCGCCGAGATAATCCTCGGGAGTCACCACCTCGACCTTCATGATCGGCTCGAGCAGCTTGATGCCCGCCTTCTGGGCCGCTTCGCGCATCGCGCCGCGGGCACAGATTTCGAACGCCAGCGCCGATGAGTCGACGTCATGATACTTGCCGTCGGTCAGCTTGACCTCGAAGTCGATGATCGGGAAGCCGATCAGCGATCCGGTCTCGGCGGTTTCGCGCATGCCCTTCTCGACCGACGGAATATATTCCTTGGGGACGTTGCCGCCCTTGATCTGGTCGGAGAAGATGAAACCTGATCCGCGCTCGCCCGGGGTGACGCTGATGCGGATTTCAGCGAACTGGCCCGACCCGCCCGACTGCTTCTTGTGGGTGTAGGTAAGATCGACCGGCTTCCCCAAATATTCGCGATAGGCGACCTGCGGCGCGCCGACATTGGCCTCGACGTTGAATTCGCGCTTCATACGATCGACCAGGATTTCAAGGTGAAGCTCACCCATCCCCTTGATGATCGTCTGGCCCGATTCATGGTCCGAGGTGACGCGGAACGACGGATCCTCGCGCGCCAGGCGATTGAGCGCGATGCCCATCTTCTCTTGGTCGGCCTTGGTTTTGGGCTCCACCGCAACCTCGATCACGGGATCGGGGAATTCCATCCGCTCGAGGATGATCGGGGCGTTGATCGCGCACAGCGTCTCGCCGGTGGTGGTGTCCTTCAACCCCGCCAGCGCGACAATGTCGCCGGCATGGGCGACCTGGATGTCCTCGCGATCATTGGCATGCATGAGCAGCATGCGGCCGACCTTTTCCTTCTTGTCCTTGACCGAATTGGTGACCTGCGACGCGGTCTCCAGCTTGCCCGAGTAGATGCGGGCGAAGGTCAGCGTGCCGACGAACGGATCGTTCATAATCTTGAACGCCAGCGCCGAGAAGGGTGCATCGTCGGCCGGGGCGCGCGTGTCGGTCGTCTCGCCGTCCATCTTGAGGCCTTCGACCGGCGGAATGTCGAGCGGGCTCGGCAGATAGTCTATCACTCCGTCGAGCAGCGGCTGGACGCCCTTGTTCTTGAACGCCGAGCCGCACAGCACGGGGACGAATGAGAAGTTCAACGTGCCTTTGCGGATCAGCGCCTTCAACGTCTTCACGTCGGGCTCGTCGCCGCCAAGATAGGCCTCCATGACGTCGTCGTCCTGCTCGACTGCCATTTCGACCAGCTCCATGCGAGCGGCGGCGGCGGCATCGACGAGGTCGGCCGGAATTTCTTCATAGACGAACTTTGCACCCAGGCTCTCGTCGAGCCAGATGATCGCGCGATTCTCGACCAGGTCGACCAGGCCCTTGAAGCCGCCCTCGATGCCGATCGGCAGGTACAGCACGGCCGGACGCGCGCCGAGACGGTCCTTGATCATGCTGACGCACATCTCGAAATTGGCGCCGGTGCGATCGAGCTTGTTGATGAAGCACATCCGCGGAACATGATATTTTTCGGCCTGACGCCACACGGTTTCCGACTGCGGCTCGACCCCGGCAACACCGTCGAAGCAGGCGACCGCGCCGTCGAGGACGCGCAGCGAGCGTTCGACCTCGATGGTGAAATCGACGTGGCCTGGCGTGTCGATGATGTTGATGCGGTGCTCGGGACCCTTGCCCTCGTCGCCGCTCCAGAAACAGGTCGTCGCCGCCGACGTGATGGTGATCCCGCGCTCCTGCTCCTGCTCCATCCAGTCCATCGTCGCGGTGCCTTCATGCACTTCGCCGATCTTGTAGGACTTGCCGGTGTAGTAGAGGATGCGCTCGGTCGTCGTCGTCTTGCCGGCGTCGATGTGCGCCATGATGCCAATATTGCGATAACGGTCGAGCGGATGGCTGCGGGCCATGTCTTAGCTTCCTTGAGAATGTGGGGAGCCGGCGAGCCGGCGCCCCCACGATATAAGTATTAAAACTACCAGCGGTAGTGCGAGAAGGCGCGGTTCGCTTCCGCCATGCGGTGCGTATCTTCGCGCTTCTTGACCGCGTTGCCGCGGTTCTGCGAGGCGTCCATCAACTCGCCCGACAGCCGGCCAGACATGGTCTTTTCCGATCGCGCACGGGCGGCGATGATCAACCAGCGGATGGCGAGCGCCTGGGCGCGCTCGGTGCGCACCTCGACCGGCACTTGGTAGGTCGCACCGCCGACGCGGCGGCTGCGGACCTCGATGCCTGGCTTGATGTTGTTGAGCGCGTCGTGAAAGACTTGGATTGGATCCTTCTTGAGGCGCGCCTCGACGCTTTCGAGCGCCGTATAGACGATGCCCTCGGCAACCGATTTCTTGCCGTCGAGCATGACACTATTCATGAATTTCGACAGGATCAGATCACCGAACTTGGGATCGGGCAGGATGACGCGCTTTTCGGGACGACGACGACGGGACATAGGGAATTCCTTTCAGAGCGGCGCACCTGCGGATAAAACGCGGTGCTACCGACGAACCAGCTTACTTGGGCCGCTTGGCGCCGTACTTCGAGCGCGACTGGCGGCGATCCTTGACGCCCTGTGTGTCAAGCACGCCGCGCAGGACGTGATAGCGCACGCCCGGCAAGTCGCGCACACGCCCGCCGCGGATCAGCACGACGCTGTGCTCCTGCAGGTTGTGACCTTCACCCGGGATATAGCTGATCACTTCGCGCTGGTTGGTCAGGCGGACCTTGGCCACCTTACGCAGCGCCGAGTTCGGCTTCTTCGGCGTCGTCGTATAGACGCGTGTGCACACGCCGCGCTTCTGCGGGTTCTGTTCCATCGCAGGGACCTTCGACTTGGCCTTCTGCGGTTCGCGACCCTTGCGGATCAGCTGGTTGATCGTCGGCATGAAGCCTTCACCTTTCTGTGCCGAAATGCTTCGGCGGTTACTTTGCCCAACGCAAAAGCGCGAAGTCCTGGCGGCCACCCTTTAGGAAGGTGGGCCACCCGGCCATCGCGTCGTTGAGCAATGTTCAGCTCTTGCCCGAGGGAAATGCGATCAGAATCGCGAGACCCTTCCGGACGAGCGGGCCATTACGGGGGATTGGGCCGGAGGTCAACGGGGCGGAAGGTCGCTTCAGCTGGTACGGCGCCCGAAGACTGGGCGCGCAGACGCATGAACGATCGGCGTTGCCGGGACCGCCGGCCCGCCAGTCGGCTCGATCAAGCGCGCCTGTTTCGCCGCAAGGTAGCGGGCAATCGCAGCATCGGGGTCGAAATCGGTGCCGCTCTCGCTGGCTGGTGCCGGGTTAGGCGCGGCGATAGCGTTTCCGGTCGCCGCCAGCTTGGCGGCGCAGAGCCTGGAATGAAGCTCCATCATTCCGCCCGGCGGCAGCTCGATCAGCGAGCCGGCGAGGCGATAACGCTTGCCGCTGAACGCGCCGCCGCGCGTAGTGATCGCGATATGCTCTTTGGCCGAGACCGGGATCAGGTAAAGCCAGCGCAGCGTGACCCGCTCGATGACGATGTCGCGCACCTCGTCCCAGCGGAGTGTCGCGCTCCTCTGATAGGTGTTGATGGTGATGCCTTGCTCGTCGAATTTCAGAGCCGACCGGTCGCCGAGCGCGCAGCGAGCCATGACGACGGTCAAATAACCGAAACAGGCCGCGCCGAGCGCGTCTAACCAGCTAAATTCGCCCAGGAGGGACGAGCCGAACCACAGCGCCGCCAGTCCACTTCCCGTTGCGGCGAAGGCCAGCTTGGCAGGTCGAAAACGGATCGTCGTCATAGCTCACCCCGGATCGGCAGGATCGTCCGGGCGCAAGCCTAACGCCGTCTTGCCTATCAGCCGGTTAACGGCCCCGCCTTTCGCGGCCGAAGATCGAACACGCCCCGCGCGTCCGTTATTCGCTCGTCACGCCGTCCCATTCCTCGTCGTGGTGACGCGCGTCGGCTTGGCCCTTGGTCGCCTGAGTAATGCCGTCCGGGTGCTCCGTCACTCCTCCGAGTTGCAAGTCCAAGTGATGGCGAATGAACGGGCTGTAGACAGGCGCACCTGCCTTCAGCTTACGGCGCTCGTCCCAATCGTCCTCTGCATTGAACTGTATAGCAGGACGGGTGTCGAGTTCGATCAGCCGTTCCCCGTGGCACTCCAATTGAGCTTTAAGGAGAAGATCATGGGCGGCTCTATCGTGATCGTTATGCGCTTCACCGATGCTTGTCAGGATGAGTGGATCCAGCACCGTAAAACCAAGGTAATGGAGGGCGTAATTGATCGGCCACAGGATCAGCCGCGTATCGCCTTCCCGACCATCATACGAGCATGCCTCTGCCGACGAACCTGCGGTCACTGAAAGGATCGCGCGCCTTCCCCGACACACCCCGTTATGGAAGCGCCTACTCCCGGTGTAGAGCGTTCCATAGGCAAACACGCGATCCATCCAACCCTTGACGATAGCCGGCATTCCGAACCACCAGAGCGGGAATTGGAACAGTATGAAATCAGCCCACAGAAGGTCATTTATTTCGCGCTGAACATCAGCCGGCAGCGTTCCTTGCTCGCCATTAAATCGCTGTTCTGTCTGAGCATAGAATCTCTCGGGGTTTTTGCGCTGAGGAAATGACATCCATGTTCGGCTGGATCGAACTGCCTAGCATAGAGGTCAGACACCCTCACCGAGTGACCTTGCGACAGGAGAATTCTCTCGGACTGCCGAACAAGCTTCGCATTGAAGGAGTTCGCTTCGGGATGTGCCAAAACAATCAGGGCATTCAAGTCTCTTCTCCTAAGCATCCATGTTCATGCTGCGAGAGATCGTAATCGCTATCACGACGTGGTGAGGTTTAGCACTAATAATGCTCACCCCCGCCAGGAAGCCGCGAAGCCCGAAACGACAAAGCCGGGGCACAATTCACTTTGAGCAGCGCTACCTTTCAGAACGGCCAACGGGTTGCCCACGAATATAGCCGGAAGGGCGCCCATGTGTGGCGGCCCCTCTGCTGGGGCGAGCAGCCGCTGCAATGAGGTGCTTCGCGCTATGGTCGACCATCCGGGCCCTCGGCGGCACGTTTCAGCACTGGGGCGCTGACGAGGTTCCGACGAGCACTCGGTCAAACAGCTTGTGCATGCCGCTTTACTGACCACGCTCACGCACCTTACTGAATCGCCGGCTTGAGATCTCTATTCTAAAGGCATTGGAGGGCACCTGATTATTCGCTCGTCCCGCCCTCCCATTCCTCGTCATGGTGACGGGCCTCAGCCTCGGCCTTGGTCGCCTGGGTAATGCCGTCCCGATGCTCGGGCGGGCCATAGATGGTGTAGAGCTTGAGCGGCTTTTCACCGGTGTTGCGGACGTTGTGTCGCGCGCCCGAGGGGACGACGACGCCGCTGCCGTCGGCGACCCTGTTCTCGACCCCATCAATGTCGACCACCCCCTCGCCTTCCTCGAAGCGGAAGAACTGGTCGATCCCGTCATGCACCTCGGACCCGATCTCTTCACCCGGCTGGAGCGTCATCAGCACCAGTTGAAGATGCTTGCCGGTGTAGAGCACCCGCCGAAAATCGGTGTTGCCGGTCGTCAGAGTCTCGATATTGTCGTTATAACCCCTCATCGTCACTCCTTGATGGGATCGTGGCCCCAATTCATCAGGCTGTAGCGCCAGCGCGAGGTCACGATATTCTCAGGCCGCTGCGCGCTGTGCCGGCGGACGTAGCCGACGACCTTGCGCATTTGCGCATAATCTTCATCATCGAGCTCATCCTTGCGCTTGCGCAGAAGGACCACGATGCGCCGGCCGCTGGCGTGTCCGACGCTCTCGCTCTGCCCGTTCTTGCGAATGCCGACCTTGTGACTGTCGTCGGTCTCGAGCCATTCCTCGAGCTCGGCCGGGGCCATGTTCACCGCGATCTTGAAGCGGGTGAAAACCTGGCCCCGGTCGAGGCTCGAGGCCATGAGCTACATCTTCATATTGTTGACGTGCTCGATATGGTGTTCGACAACCTCGGTCGACTTGGTGGCAAAGGTCTTGAGCGACGGCGTATCGCCGCCCGCAGCATAGCCCTTGAGCGCGTCGAGAACCTTCTGGTGGCCGGCTTTTTGCTGTTCGACGAACAAGCGGTCAAATTCGGCGCCCTTGGCGGCCTTGAGCGCGTCGATATGCGCCTGATGTTCGGCCGGCATTGCAGTGGGCAAGGTTATGGCCGGAGAGGCTGCTGCGGCAGCGGTCTTGAGCATGGCAGTCGACTTACTATGATCGGTGACCAGCATCGCACCGAATTTCTTGATGGCATCGGTCGAGCCCATCGACTGGGCGAGCTTGCCCGCCTCGATCTCATACATGTCGCTGCCGGCGACCGTCGCGGTGAAGTCGGCGGCGGCCATTGGAGCCATGCCATTGGACATGCCGCTGTCGTTGGCCATGCCCATGTCGTTGTTCATCATCATATCGTTGGCCATCATGTCGTCGGACATATTGGCGTCGGTGTCGTTGGCCTTGTTGTTACAGGCGGAGGTGGCGATCGCCAGGCTGGCGACGGCTGCTGTTAAGATCAGGCGCATGAGCTTTCCTTTGGTCGGGGGGAGAACAGGGACGATAAAGCAAAACGCCTGCGCGTCGGCGACGTTCCTATTTCGCGGCTGGCCCCATGTCGGTCGCGCCGCTTCTCGGCCGAATATAGAGCCGCTTGACGAGCGGATAGCGGGATGCCGCTTCCTGCTCGATCCGGTCGACGATCTGCTCGACGTCGCGCGCGCTGATATGGTCGTCGAAATCGACCGAAAGCATCGCCGTCACCTGATCGGGCGACGAGTGGACCGTCAAGACTTCGCCGACCCCGGTAACGCCACCCTGCGCCACGACCATCGCGCGCAAATCCTCGACCAGTTCGGGGTCGGCGCTTTCGCCGATCAGCAATTGTTTGGATTCAACCGCGAGGATGAAGGCGGTGAAGCCGAGGATCGCCCCGATCACGATCGACGCCGCCCCGTCCCAACGCGGGTCGCCGCTCAGCTGCGAGATGCCGAGGCCGACCGCGGCGACGATGATGCCGAACATCGCCGCGCCATTTTCCAGAAGGACGATGAAGCCGGGCGGGTCCTTCGATTTCTTGACCGCCTCGAACCAGCCGAGCCGGCCCTTTGCGTCGCGGAACTCGGTGAAAGCGGACCAGGTCGAACCGCCTTCGAGCAGGAAGGCGATGGCGAGGACGACGTAGGCAACGATCGGCGACACCGCCGGCTCGGGGTCGCTGATGTGGATCACGCCCTCGTAGATCGACACGCCGGCGCCCAGGGCGAAAACCATCACCGCGACGACGAAGCTCCAGAAATAAAGCTCTCGACCATAGCCGAACGGATGATTGCCGTCGGCCGGGCGCCTCGCCGCCTTGCGGCCCCAGATGAGCAGCACCTGATTGACCGAATCGACCACCGAATGGACCCCCTCGGTCAACATCGCCGACGACCCGGTCATCGCCGCGGCGCCGAATTTTGAGATCGCAATTCCCATGTTCGCCGCAAAGGCGATCCACAGCGTCCGATTGCTATGTGCGACGGCGCTCACTGCGCGGCTTTAACCAACTTGCCGCTCTTCGCCACCGTCCGTGCCGGATGTTCGAAGCAGCTGCCGGTGGCGGCGTCGAGGTAACGATCGGCGGTGACCACCACCTTTTCCGCAGCCGCAGGCGAGGCGAGGGCAAGCGCGGCAAGTGCGGTCAACAGGCGCATGATCGTCCCCTAGAATCGGTCGCGTCAGATGTGGATCACCCGGCCGTAAGCGGCAAGCACGCTTTCGTGCTTCATTTCGCTTAGCGTCGGGTGCGGATAGACGGTGTTGATGAAGTCGGCCTCGACCAATTCCGCCGTCTTACCGATAGTATAGCCCTGGATTAGCTCGGTCACTTCGGCGCCGATCATGTGCGCGCCCAGCAGCTCGCCGGTCTTGGCGTCGAATATCGTCTTGATAAACCCCTCGACCTCGCCGAGCGCGATTGCCTTGCCGTTGCCGATCGCCGGGAATTTGCCGACGCGAATCTCGTGACCGGCCTCCTTGGCCTTGGCCTCGGTCAGGCCGACCGACGCGACCTGGGGATGGCAATAAGTGCAGCCGGGGATGTTGCGGACATCCATCGCGTGCGGATGAACATCCTTGTTGCCCATCGCCTGGGCGATTGCCTCAACCGCGATGATACCCTCATGACTCGCCTTGTGCGCCAGCCACGGCGGCGCGGTGACATCGCCGATCGCCGAGATGCCGGCAACATTGGTCCGGCACATCGCGTCGGTGTCGATATGGCCCTTGGTGGTTTTGACGCCCAATTTCTCGAGCCCGATGTTCTCGGTGTTGGGAGCGATCCCGACCGCGACGACGGCGTGACTGAAGCGCTTCTCTGCAGTCTTGCCGTCGGCCGTCTTGATCGTTGCGGCAATGCCCTTGGCATCGGCCGTGAGGCTCTCGACCCCCGCCCCGGTGAGCAGCGTCATGCCCTGCTTAGTGAGGCTCTTTGCCAACGCATCCGACACGTCTGCATCTTCGACTGGGACGATCCGGTCGAGCATTTCGACCACCGTCACCATGGCACCAAGATCGTTGTAAAAGCTCGCGAACTCGATCCCGATCGCGCCCGACCCGATCACCAACAGTTCGGTCG
>NZ_JACDDV010000043.1 GCF_013816785.1 Sphingomonas sp.
CGGGTTGACCGCCTATGACACGCAGAAGATCAAGTCGATGTACGCCTATGTCGCGGGCACCGACATGATGGGCAAGTCGGTGATCATGGCCGCGCTGACGCTCTACCTGGATTTCATCAACATGTTCCAGTTTTTGCTCAGCTTCATGGGCGACCGCCGCTAGGCGGGGCCAAGGATCGCAACAACGGAAGGGCCCGGCGGGAAACTGCCGGGCCTTTTCGCTATTTCAGGTGCTGGCGGAAGAAGGCGATGGTGCGTTGCCAGGCGAGGTCGGCCGCGGCCTTGTTGTAACGCTCGGCCGAGGTGTCGTTGTTGAAGGCGTGGTTGACCTTGGCGTAGTTGAAGCTTTCGACCGATTTTCCCGCCGCCTGGAGCGCAGCCACCCAAGGAAGTCCGGTCTGATTCACGCGGGTGTCGAGACCGGCATAATGCAGTAGCAGAGGCGCGCGAATTCTGCTTGCCTCGGCCGGGGCGGGGGCGGGGCCGTAGTAAGCGACTCCGGCGTCGAGCTTGCTGCCTGCCGTTACCGCGACGCGGTTGACGAAAGCGCCGCCCCAGCAGAATCCAACGATGCCCAGCTTGCCGTTCGAATGACGCAGCCGCTTGAGGCTTTCTCCTAGCGCCACCGCGCTATCCACCGCGTTGGCGAGATCAAGCTTGCCGATCAGCTCTCGCGCAGTGTCCTCATTGCCGGGCGTGCCGCCGAGCGGCGTCAGGAAGTCGGGCGCGACAGCGTAAAACCCCGCCCGGGCAACTCGTCGTGCGACATCCTCGATATGTGCGTTGAGGCCCCGGTTCTCGTGAACGATGATCACCACCCCGGCTTTCTTCAAATCGCGCCGCGCCGCGACATAGCCGCTGAGGCCGACCGCGCCGTCGAGCTTGCCCTTGCGGGTGATCAGCCGTTTGTCATTGGCCGGAATGACCGTGGCCGCAGCAGGGCTGGCGGCGATCGAGGCGATCAGGCTCGACGCGGCCGCCGCGCCTCCGGCGATGACCGTCATCCGCGCAAAGAAATCGCGGCGGTCCATGCCATCATGGGTAAAGCGATCGTAAAGCTCGATCGCCTGCTGGCGCTGGTCGGTCATCGCTGTCCTTTTAGTTTGCCGGTTGCGGTTGCTGCTGGGCCTGCATCTCGGCGATCAGCTTGCCGTCGATCTCCTTGGCGCGGCGATAAGCGTCTCGGTCGGTCATGCGCGCCGCATAGTCGGTGAATACCGGCTTGGGCTCGAGCAATTTAAACTCGAGCATGTAATTGACGTTGGCGCCGACGAACAGGTCGGCGGCGCTGAAGCGGTCGCTGGCAATATACTGCTTGCCCTCAAGCGCTTTTTCGAGCGTCGCGATGGCGAGGTCATAATTGCCATAGCCGAACATTCGCTGGCGCTCGGGAGTCGGCTCCCATCCCACGGCCTTGTTGCTGAATGCCGCTTCGATCGGGCCCGATGTGAAGAAGGTCCAGCGGTAATAGTCGGAGCGGTTCTTGGGACCGGGCGCTAGGCCGGCTTGGGGAAAGGCGTCGGCGAGGTAGCAGCAAATCGCCGCGACTTCGGTCACCACATGGCCATTGTGGACGATCGCCGGGACCTTCCCCATCGGATTGATCGCAAGGTAGGGATCGGCCTTCATGCTATCACCGTAACCAAGGATTTCGGTCTCGTAGGGCTCACCGACTTCTTCCAGCATCCAGCGGATCGTCTGTCCGCGCGACATCGGGTTGGTATAAAATTTCAGCTCGGCCATGACGTCCTCCTGTTCGATTCGGCCGCAGAACATAGCCAGAACGTCTATCGGTGTCAGCCCCGCTCGCCGGGTGAGGGCGAAGGCGCCGGCCGCGGGACCGCGGACCCGCCTCGTTCGCCGCCGGTCTGGTCGCGAGTGGCGCGGAACTCGCTGTCGTCGCTCCAATTGGGCCAGGCGCGCGAATTGGCGAGGCTCATGCCGAGCGCATGGAGCAGCGCCGCATCCTCGGCGAGACCGTCGAAGCGCCAACTGGGCGACCATTCGTCGTCGGGCTGGTGATAACGTTTGGCGGTATAATCCTTGGCATTCGCCTCGCCGAGCGCGGTGCCGCCGTCGACCAGGTCGAGCCCCGGCTTGAAGCTGATCGCCGGCACACCGACCTTGGCGAACGAGAAATGGTCGGAGCGGTAAAAACCGCCGCTTTCAGGATGCGGGTCGGGCGTGAAGCGGCGACTTTGCCGCTGCCCTTGGGAGACCAGCATGTCGAGCAGGTCGAGTTTGGCAGTGCCGGCGATGGAGAAATCGCGCTCGCGTCCGAACACGCCCATCGAATCGGTGTTGAGCACGCCGACCGTCTTGCCCAACGGGTAAAGCGGATGCTGGGCATAATATTCGGAACCGAGCAGGTTCTTTTCCTCGGCAGTGACCGCCAGAAATACGATCGACCGGTCGGGCCGCGGCTCGCGCGAAAAGGCGCGGGCCTGCTCGATGATGTGCGAAATGCCGGTGCCGTTATCGACCGCGCCATTGTAGATACGGTCGCCGTTGGCGTCGGGCTGGCCGATGCCGAGATGGTCCCAATGCGCCGAGTAGATGATGGTCTCGTCGGGGTGGCGCTTGCCGCGCAGCAGGCCGACGACATTCTTCGAAGTCATCGTCTCGGTCGTCGCGGCGACGTTGGCGCTGAGCGTCGCTTTCAACGGCATCGGCTGGAAATTCTTAAGCCGCGCCGCGGCCCTTGCCTGATCGAAGTTGAGCCCGGAAGCGGCGAAGATTTTAACCGCCAGGTCGCGTTGGATCCAGCTTTCAAAGGCGGTGTGCTCGGCGGCGGGGTTGTCGCGTACGATGTCGAACATGGTGTTGGTATTCGAATTCTTGACCGTGTTCCAGCCGTAGGAGGCGGGGTCGGTTTCGTGGACGACCAGCACCCCGGCCGCGCCGCGCCGCGCCGCTTCCGCATATTTGTAGGTCCAGCGACCGTAATAAGTCATCGCCTTGCCGCCGAACTGGCATTCTCCGCCTTCGAAATCGGGGTCATTGACCAGGACGACGATCAGTTTGCCGCGTACATCGACGCCCTTGAAATCGTCCCAGCCGCGCTCGGGCGCGTTGACGCCATAGCCGACGAAGACCAGCGGGACGTTGGTGAGGCTGATCTGACGTTGTCCGTTCATCGGGGAGCGCACCGCAATATCGGTTCCCTGGACAAGATTCTGCGCAGCGCCGCCCGAAGTGAGCGTCAGCTGAGGCGTGCCGACAATATCCGACTTGAACAAAGGCACCGCCTGCGTCCACTGCCTCTTGCCGCCGGCCAGGTCGCCGCCTGGCTGCAACCCCGCCGCCCGAAATTGCTCGATCAGATAATCGACCGTCCTGGTCTCCGCCCGCGTCGCCACCCCACGCCCTTCATAGGCGTCGGAGCCGAGCGTCTGGACATGCTGCGACAGCCGCGCGGTGTCGAACCTGGTGGGCTTGGCGGAGAGCGGCGCGGCAAGGAAAGCGACGCCGGCGAGAAGAAGGGACGAACGTATCACGGGACATTTCTCCATAAGGCGATAAGCTGCTGCGTTCATGCGCCGCCTCGGCCCCGAGGAAAAGCCATCAATTTTCGGGTTGATACCCGACATGCACGCCCTGGGTAGCGCTCGGCTGGTCACGGCAAGGGGACTTCAATAAAAGCAGGTGTGTTGTGAAAGAACCCATTTGGATAAATTCTGTTGACTAATAAGTGCCGTTTCGCTACCGGGGAGAAAAATTGCGGGAGCGGAGAATGAAGCGACGGTCGGCGTTTGAAATCTATCTTCGCACTGGGCGGGCCGCGACCAAGCCGGAGCCGGTCGAGGTGAAGTTCAATCCCTGGCACGACCCCGACGATGGCCGCTTCACCTTTGGCGGGCAGGGCCGGCATTTCGGCGGTGGTGGCACGCGTTCCAGCGACGGACGCGTCAGCGCTGACCCTAGTATGACCGGATCGCCGCCGAGACCCGCAGCGGCGCAAGCGCCTGCGCGAAGGCTCACTCCATCAGCCCAATCTCCAACGCCAGTGCGCCGTAGCGGGCGACCGTCAGGCAGTGTCGGTCGCAATGCGCCCTCGCGCGGGTTTTCCTCGGCGGCCGGGAGCAAGCCCGGTCCAGGCCAAGACTCGGCGGCGTATATTGGAAACCTCAATGACGCTGTCCAACGGATGCGGCGGGAGACGGGAGCTACACGGAATGCCTCGGATTCCTTCACCAATCTTGTCCAAAGGCTCTAGCAGCATATGATCCCTTTTGAAGATGACAGAAACGACGTCTATCTGGATAGTCGTGGTAAGCCGACGGTGGGCATCGGCCATCTGATCAAGCATGGGGACAATTTGAAAGCCGGCGATCGGATCAGCGATGCTCGCAAGGAGGCGTTGTGGAGGGAGGATTCTGCAAGGGCGCTAGAAACGACGCAGAAGCAGATGAAGGAAGCGGGAATCACCGACCCGAATTTCATACTCCCGCTGGCGGCGGTAAATTTTCAATTGGGAGGAGGCTGGAGAGCAGAATTCAAGAAAACTTGGACGTTTATGAAGAACGGTGAATACGAAGCCGCCGCCCGCGAAGCGCAAGATAGCACATGGTATAACCAAACCCCCAAGCGAGTCCGAGCTTTTCAGAATGCGCTACGGGCACTACCGCCAAAGCCATCACCTAATATTCCCGCGGGCTAAGATCTAGTCTCTTCAGCTTGGCTGTTGATGGACTGATAAGCCAAATTCTCGTGTCAATATTCGCCGAATATAGCTTCGTATCTGGCAGTGAGCGCCACTCCGCGGCTGCGCGATTGGCCCAATCGTCGAGCCGTTTTCGCCATGGCCAATGCGCACGCTCGTTCTTGACGAAAATGTTTAGCTGTAGCGTATACGGTGAAAACATTTGTTCCGCATCGACAGGTTTTCCCGTGAACATGGCTGCCGCGATAATCTCACCCTTGGGAGAGATCACGACGGCACCCTTGTCGATGCAGTAGTGAGCCATACACGCGGTGAAAAGGTAACTTCCGTCTGACAAAATAGCCGGAGGGTCGGGAGGGCCGTAAAGCACTTCTTTCATTTCGTCCCAAAGGGGCTCCTTCGCATCCTCTCCTCTGAAATTAGTTCGGGCCTTACCTGCATAGGCTTTCATTGCCCGTTGAAAGCCCCTGTCCGCCACCAGCATGGCCGTGTGTCTGCAAGCGTTCAGCTCACGAAGACTGCATTTGCGAGTGATCGCGGGCTGGGCAAATGAAGCAGCCGATAACAGCGCTACGGTTAGGAGGCTCAACACTAGACTATTCTAGTCCCTTAATAATGGGGTTTCCACTCATCACTGACCGTGAACGGTATTTCCGCTCTTACTTTTAGTGCGTCGGCAGCAACAGCGCAGCTGTCGCCAAGAAAGCGAAGTGCGCGACCCATATGCACAATTGTAAGTAGCCTCCGACATCTCATTTATGAATGGGAGGTGGCGAAAGCGCCTACTTCGCCGCGGACGTCTCCCCCGACACGCTTGCGTTTGGCGGAGACTTTGACCGGCTTGGGCGGGGGCGGGGGATCTCGAACGCGGGGCCTGTTCAGCAAGGAACGAGAGGTCAGGGAGTTCGCAAAATTCAACCTCTCGGTTGACATTCAGCAACTCGGCTTTAATTAAACCACATGGTTGAACTTCCATCGCTACAACTCGACGCGGTTTTCCATGCCTTGGGCGACCACACCCGCCGGCACATGTTGAGCGATCTCGCGGGCGGCGAGCGCACGGTGGGCCAGCTTGCCCGGCCGTTCGATATCTCGCTTGCGGGTGCATCCAAACACATCAAGGCACTCGAGCGGGCAGGGCTGGTGCTCCGCGACGTGCGCGGGCGGACCCACCACTGCCGCTTGGCGCCCGCGGCGCTCGCCGCTGCCCACCAATGGCTAAGCGCGTACGAGCGCTTCTGGACGGAGCGGCTCGAAGTGCTCGAGCGCCTGCTTCGCGAGGAGGACGCCATCAAAACCTCGAATATCAAAGGAGATAGGAAATGAACGAACTCGCGACTTCGGATGGCTATGCCGTACTGACCGAGCCCTCAACCTTGCAGATTCAACGGCTTTTGCCGGGGCCGATCGAGCGGGTTTGGAACTATCTGACGGAGAGCCACTTGCGTCGCCGCTGGTTTGCCGCCGGCGACATGAAGCTGGAGATTGGCGCACCGGTCGAGCTCGTGTGGCGCAACGACGAGCTTACCGACCCGCCCGGCCAGCGGCCTGCCGGCGCTTCGGGGGAGAATCGAATGCAGAGCCGGATCACCGAGCTCGAGTCGCTGCGCAAGCTGGCAATCGCCTGGGGTGCCGACGGCAGCGTCTCATTCGAGCTGACGCCACAAGGGGACAACGTGCTTCTGACCATCGTGCACCGCGGGGTGCCAGACCGCGCCAGCCTGCTTAACTTCGCCCCTGGCTGGCACACCCACCTGGACGTTCTCGCGGCCCGGCTTGGCGATAAACAGCCGGAGCCCTTCTGGGACGCAATCGCCCGGCTGAAGCACGACTATGCCGAGCGGCTGCCCGCCTGAGGCGCCCTGAAGGAGCAAGACTATGCGCAAGCTGATTGCCGGATTTAAGATTTCGCTCGACGGGAAGACCGAGGGCCCGGAGGGAATGGCGGATTGGGCCGAATCCTGGTCGGAGGATTTCGGGCTGACTCCGCAGATCGATGCATGTTTGCTCGGAGGCGGCATGTATCCGGGGTATGAAGGCTATTGGACTGGCATTCGCAACGACCCCCACAAGCCGGCGTGGATCACTGGGCTGCCCCCGACGCAGGGCGAGATCGAGTGGGCCGAATTCTCTGCCAAGACCCCTCATTACGTGCTCTCGCGCAGCCTGACCTCGGCTCAGTGGCCGAACACCCGCTTCATCCGCGACATCGACGAAGTCGGCGACCTGAAGCGGCAACCGGGCAAGGACATCTACCTGATGGGCGGCGCCCGGGTCACTAACAGTCTGTGGGACGTCGGCCTGGTCGATGAGATTCGTCTGCTGGTTCATCCGCTCGTGGCGGGGGAAGGCGCGTCGTTGTTCGCACCGAACGTCAGCCGTCGCGGTCTCGACCTGCGTGAGGCGCGCCAGCTTCCGACGGGTGTCGTGAGCCTGGTTTATGACGTCGCGACCGGCAGTGTCGCGCGGGCTTAATAGGAACTTCAAAATGTCAAAGCTAACCATCCGAAAAATGATGAATATCGTTCGGATTCCGCTGATCGTCACAGCGTTGGCCGTCGGAGCCACCGCTGCTTACGCCCAGCCGGCAATCCCTAAGCTTGCTCCGATGCCGGCCGAACTTGAAACTCGATACGCGCTCAGTGCACTTCCGCCGGCCTTGCGCGCTACGGCGTCGGTCTATCTGCTCGATACCAAGACGGGCTACCACCTCGCTCGCAAAGGCACGAGCGGCCTGAACTGTCTCGTGCAGCGCACCGCGTGGGAACTCAACGATTTCCGCGACGACATCTATTACCCGCTCTGTTTCGACCCGGAGGGTTCAAAGACCTATTTGAAGGTCATCATGGACTCGGCAAAATTGCGTATCCAGGGGCTGGGCCCGCCCGCGCTGACGAAGCTCGTCAAAGGCCGATATGCCGCTAAGACCTACAGGGGCGCTTCAAAGCCCGGCCTGTCTTACATGGTCGGCCCCGTCATGCGCACCATCGGCCCGGACAAGAAGGTGCAAACGATGGCGATGCCTCATTTGATGTTCTACGCTTCGGGGATCACCAACGAAGACATCGGCGCCAAGCCGAACCCGGCCGTCTTTTCGACGCTGATGAACCCGTTCGTCGATCGGCAGGGCAACGCCGAGCAAAGCTTCTTGATTCAGATGATCGGGGACGCCGAAAAGGCGAAGATCATGGCTGAAGAGAAACGACTCGTCGACGACCTCTGCGCCTATCGCGACGTCCTTTGCCTCCACAAAATGACCCATTGACGGCGCGGTCGACCGCGGTCGGACGCAGGCATAGGGGATGGTGCGTCCATCGGGGCTGATTGATTGGGGGGTCGGTAGCGATCTCCGGTTTCAACGTTCAGTGGTGCGCGGCAAGTGCGTTAGCCTGAGGATCCGGCATTGTCCGAAAAAAGCATGAGGGTCATGCCTGAACTTATGGAGAGGCAGCGGATTTTTATTGGCCAGATGTGTTTTTGCCCGACTATTTAGCCCACGAAATTCGAGGGGTGGATTTTGGCAGTCTCGCCTGTCGCTAGATTTTGGCAGTCTCGCCTGTCGCTATTCGCTAGTCGCGGCGGGTCGTGAATGGATTTGGAGGGGGATTTGTTGAGGTTTATTCTGCGGGTCCTAGCGGCCGGGTTTGCTTGTTCAGTTTCGGTCGCGGCGATGGCGCAAACCCCGGCTGCCCAAGATTTTAGGGTTGAGGCGTTGCGGACGGCCATGCAGTCCGCCCGCTGGACCGGCCCGTTGCTTGCATCGACCCCGGAAACTCTCCCGCAAGGACATTTTTACACCGAACCTTATTTCTTCGACGTGATTTCGGGCGGCAAGCATCACCCCGGGTCGAGCGGCTATTATCAATATGGACTGGCCGAGGATTTCACGATCGGATTTCAGCCCGACTTCGCGATCGGCACTGAAAGCCCCAACCGGTCGCCCGCAATCGGCGATTTCAAATTGCTGTCACAGCTCCGGCTGACGCACTTCACGCCCGAGCATCGCGTTCCGAGTGTCGCGGTCATTCTTCAGGAGGTAATTCCAACTGGGAAACACGACCGGCTCGGCCCGCTGCATGAGGGCCATGGCTCGGGGTCCTTCGCCACCGAAGTCGGCGTCAATGTCCAATATTATTTTCTGCTCAAGAACGACCGTTTGCTGCGTGCCCGTTTGAACTTCCTCCAGCGGTTTCCTCACGGAAGCGATGTGGAAGATCGAAGCGTATACGGAACCGGCCCCGGCTTCCGCGGCCACGCCAAACCGGGCGCAACCACGACCTTCATCGGCGCCGTCGAATATAGCGTAACCCGCGAGTGGGTCCTGGCGCTCGACGTGACGCGCCAATCCACCACGCAAACCAAAGTCCGAGGCCGCTATAACGGCGGTCCGCTCATTGAACAGACCAGTCCGTCGAGCCATTTTGTCAGCTTCGCACCTGCCGTCGAATATAATTGGAGCGACCGGACGGGCGCCATTTTCGGCCTGTGGGTGATCCCCAAAGGCCACAACACACCCGCTTCTATTACCCCAGCGCTTGCGATCAGCCGCTTCTGGTAGGCCCCAGCTATTCGGCAGCGGTGGCCTTTCCGCTCGTTTTGGGCTTGGCGGCTGTCTTGGCGTTCGCCTCCGGCTTAGCCCTGGCCGCCTTGGGCGGTGCCGGGGCGATCTCGAAATGCGGCTGGTTGTCCTTGATGCGGACCTTGACCTCGCCGCCGTCGATTAGCTTGCCGAACAGCAATTCCTCGGCCAGTGGCTGCTTGATCTTTTCCTGCACCAGCCGCGCCATCGGCCGCGCCCCATAGAGCCGGTCATAGCCCTTGGCGGTCAGCCATTCGCGCGCCTCGTCATCCAGCTCGATATGGACGTTGCGGTCGGCCAGCTGTAGCTCGAGCTGGAGGATGAACTTGTCGACCACCCGCGCAACCACCGCCGGCGGCAAATAGGCGAACGGTACGACGGCATCCAGCCGGTTGCGGAATTCGGGAGTGAACATCTTCTTGACCGCATCCTCCTGCATGTCCTCGCGGCTCATCGCGCCGAAGCCGATGCTTTCCCGCGCCATGTCGGCGGCGCCGGCATTGGTGGTCATGATCAGGATGGTGTTGCGGAAATCGACCATCTTACCATGATGGTCAGTCAGCTTGCCATGGTCCATCACCTGCAACAATATGTTGAACAGGTCGGGGTGCGCCTTTTCAATCTCGTCGAGCAGCAGCACCGAATGCGGCTGCTGGTCGACCGCGTCGGTCAGCAGGCCGCCCTGGTCGTAGCCGACATAGCCCGGCGGCGCGCCGATCAGGCGGCTGACCGCGTGGCGCTCCATATATTCGCTCATGTCGAACCGTTGCAGCGGGATGCCGAGCACCGCGGCGAGCTGACGCGCGACCTCGGTCTTGCCGACGCCGGTCGGGCCGGAGAATAGATAGTTGCCGATCGGCTTGTCGGGCTCGCGAAGGCCGGCGCGGCTGAGCTTGATCGCCGAGGCGAGCTTCTCGATCGCCATGTCCTGGCCGAACACGACCCGTTTCAAATCCGCCTCGAGCGTCTCGAGCACGCGCTTGTCGTCGCTCGAAACCGACTTCGGCGGAATGCGCGCCATCGTCGCCACCACCGCTTCGATTTCCTTGGTGGTGATGGTCTTCTTGCGGCGGCTGGGCGGCACCAGCATCTGCATCGCCCCGACCTCATCGATCACGTCGATCGCCTTGTCGGGCAGCTTGCGGTCGTGAATGTAGCGCGCGCTGAGCTCGACCGCGGATTTGATCGCGTCCGGCGTGTAGCGGACTTTGTGGTGCTGCTCGAACGAGGAGCGCAGCCCGGCGATGATCTTGATCGTATCCTCGACCGTCGGCTCATTGACGTCGATCTTCTGGAACCGGCGCAGCAGCGCGCGGTCTTTCTCGAAATGGTTGCGAAACTCCTTGTAGGTGGTCGATCCGATGCAGCGGATCGCCCCAGACGACAGCGCCGGCTTGAGCAAATTCGACGCGTCCATCGCCCCGCCGCTGGTCGCGCCGGCGCCGATCACCGTGTGGATTTCGTCGATGAACAGGATCGCGTCGGGCAATTTCTCGAGCTCGTTGACGACCGATTTCAGCCGTTCTTCGAAGTCGCCGCGATAGCGCGTGCCGGCCAGCAGCGCGCCCATGTCGAGCGAATAGATCACCGCCGGTTTCAATACCTCCGGCACGTCGCCCTCGACGATTTTGCGCGCCAGCCCCTCGGCAATCGCGGTTTTGCCGACGCCGGGATCGCCGACGTAGAGCGGGTTGTTCTTCGACCGGCGGCACAATATCTGCACCGTGCGGTCGACCTCGGGCATGCGCCCGATCAGAGGGTCGACCTTGCCCAGCTTGGCTTTCTCGTTGAGGTTGACGGTGAATTGGGCGAGCGCGCTTTCCTTCTTGTCGCCGCTCTTCTGCTCGGTTTTTTCCTCGGCGCCCTGCGGCGGCGCGACCTCGGCCGACCCCTCGCCCTTGCCGACGCCGTGGCTGATATAGGTTACCGCATCCAGCCGGCTCATATCCTGTTGCTGAAGGAAATAGACGGCATAGCTTTCGCGTTCGGAGAACAGCGCGACCAGCACATTGCCGCCGGTGACGTCGTCGCGGCCCGACGACTGAACGTGGAGGATGGCGCGCTGCACCACCCGCTGAAACCCGCTGGTCGGGGTCGGGTCGGTCGCGCTGTCGGCGACCAGAGCGCCCAACTCGCCGTCGAGATATTGCTTGACCGTCGCCTTCAATTCGTCGCGGTTGACCCCGCACGCGGTCAGCACCTGGCTGGCGTGAGTGTCGTCGATCAACGCCATCAGCAGATGCTCGAGCGTCGCATATTCGTGCCGCCGCTTCGACGCCTCGCCAAGCGCATTGTGCAGGGTGGTTTCAAGCTCACGCGCGAAACTGGGCATTCTGTTCTCCTTGAGTCCCCAATGTCGTCCGCTTGCAGTCGGCAATCAAGAGGGGATGGAAGAGCCGGGCGCTAGTTTAGCCCCTCTCCCCTTGAGGGAGAGGGAGGGAGCCTCGGAGCGGCGGAAGGGTGAGGGGGCGGCGCGGCGCGGCGCGCGAGCCAGAAGCTCGCCACCCCTCACCCCCGCTCGCCTTCGTCGAGTCGCCCTCTCCCTCAGGGGGAGAGGGATTTGCGCTGTGTGTTAGTGGGCAGACCCCTTCTGGCCGCCAAACAGGGTGTCACCCCGCTGCTTGCGCTCAAGCTGGAGCGCGTCGTCGGGGGGTGGGCCGAAATGTGGATGAACCTTCAGCGCGACTAAGACCTGTCGATCATCCGCCGCGACAAAGCGGCGGAGATCGCGGAAACCGAGCAGGATCAGTCGCCCTTGTCTGACAAAGCGGCCTACCGTTTGAACAGTTCATCGGCGGCGGAGCGGTGTTGGTCGACGGCGGCCATGTGCGCTTCGACCCGCGCGATTTCGCCCTTCAGCGTCTCGACCCGTTCGGCCAACTCGTGCTGCGACATCGGATCGAGGTCCTGCTTGACCAGCTCGGTCAGCGGGTCGCCCGGCTTGGAGGGAAAGAGATCGTCCAAATCCATCGGCGCCAGCGTTGACCGGTGGCAGTCCCAAGTCAATAAGCGTGGACCAATCTGGTGGCGTGGGGGCAATGATGAGCGGGACGATTCCGGAGACGATGCGGGCTGTCGAGATCACCGCGCCCGGCGGGCCGGAGGTGCTTCGGCTCGGTCAGCGCCCGACTCCCCAGCCAGGCACGAACGAAATGCTGATCCGGGTCGCCGCGGCCGGGGTCAACCGGCCCGATGTGCTGCAGCGCAAGGGCGTCTATCCGCCGCCGCCGGGCGCGAGCGATATCCCCGGCCTCGAGGTCGCCGGCACGGTGGTCGCGGCGGGGGACGGGGCGGCGCACCTGATCGGCACCAGGGTCTGCGCGCTGGTGACGGGCGGCGGCTATGCCGACTATTGCCTCGCGCCGGTCGGCACCTGCCTGCCGGTCCCCGAAGTGCTCAGCCTGAGCGAGGCGGCGGCGATGCCTGAAACCCTGTTCACCGTGTGGGTCCACCTGTTCGAGCGCGGGTTCGCGGCGGATGGCGACACGGTGCTGGTTCATGGCGGGACCAGCGGGATCGGCACGATGGCGATCAAGCTCGGCGTGCTGTTCGGACTGGAGGTGATCGTCACCTGCGGGTCGGACGAGAAATGCGCCGCCGCCATGGCACTCGGCGCCGTCCATGCGATCAACTATAACGTCGCCGATTATAGCCCCGAGGTATTACGCCTGACCGAGGGCCGGGGCGTTGCCGTCGTGCTCGACATGGTCGGCGGCGATTATGTCGCGCGCAACATCGCCTGCATGGCCGACGACGGCCGCCACGTGTCGATCGCGGTGCAGCGCGGGGCGGTCGCGGAAATTCCGCTCGTCGAGATCATGCGCCGCCGCCTGACGCTGACCGGCTCGACGCTTCGCCCGCGCGACCTGGCGTTCAAGTCGATGGTCCGCGACGAGATCGCACAGACCGTCTGGCCCTATGTCGAGGGCAATCGGCTGAAGCCCGTGATCGACAGTGTTTTTCCGCTCGAACAAGCCGCCGCCGCCCACGCCCGCATGGAATCGGGCGGCCATATCGGCAAGATCGTGCTGGAGATGGGCGAATGACCGGGCTCATCCTCCACGAATATCCGGCGTCGGGCAATTGCTACAAGATCCGGCTTGTCGCGGCACACCTCGGCCTGCCGCTCGAGCGCACAAGCTACGACATCATGAAGGGCGAGACGCGCACCGCGGAGTTTCTCCGCGACGTCAATCCCAACGGCCGCATCCCGGTGCTTCAGGACGGCGCCAGGCTGCTCGCCGAAAGCAACGCCGCCTGCTTCTACCTCGCCGACGGCAGCGAGCTCGTTCCCGACGACCGGTTCGAGCGCGCCGACATGCTCCACTGGATGTTTTGGGAGCAATATAATCACGAACCCAACATTGCCACGCTGCGGCTGTGGATGCGCTTCGTGGGGCTCGACGCGCTGAGCGAGGCGCAGCGGATGCAGATCAAAAACAAGCGCGAGGCGGGGCTGGCCGCGCTGGGCCTGATGGACGATCATCTCGAAAAGCACCGCTTCCTCGCCGCCGGCCGCTTCACCGTCGCCGACATCTGTCTGTTCGCTTACACCCACCTCGCCGATGAGGCCGATTTCGACCTGGAAGCCTATCCGGCGATCGTCGCGTGGATGGAAAGGATCATGACGTTGCCCAGGCATGTCGGGTTGGCGGATTGATGCCCGGAGCCATGATCTAGTGCCCGTTGGCCAAGACCCCCGGTTGTTGCGCCGCCTATTGCGCGCCAAGGACCGGATGGACGCCGACAGTCAGGAGGAATGGCCGGTCGCGCGGCTGGCGAAGGTCAGTGGCGTTTCCGCCGCCCATTTCGCGCGATCGTTCAAGGAGGCGTTTGGCGTTCCGCCACACCGCTATCTGCTGACTCGCCGGATCGAGCGGGCGAAGACGCTGCTGCGAGACACCCACCTTTCCATCACCGAAATCGCATTTCAGACCGGCTGGAACAGCCTCGGCAGTTTCGGACGCATTTTCCGTGACGTCACGGGCGAGAGTCCCGGCGAACTCCGCGTCCGTGAAATGGCCGCGCAGCACCAGCTGAGCCAAGTGCCGCACTGCTTCGTCAGCGCGGCGTACAGACCCGATCTCACAATCGCAGTTTCGGAGAAGCGGCGGCTGGATGCGAATGATATTGGCGACCCGTCTTAAACAAACGGAGGCCCTATTGTGCAGAATGTAGGTGTAGTCGGATTATACGTCCGCGATCAGGACGAAGCGCTTGAATTTTATGTCGGCAAACTAGGGTTTGCCGTCCACACCGACGCGAGCAACGGCGGTTATCGCTGGCTGACCGTGCAACATCCGGACCAGCCGTCGTTACAGCTTGGCCTGTTCGCGCCCCAGCCGCCGACGATCGACGAGGCGACGGCGCAGACGATGCGCGAGATGGTCGCCAAGGGCGCCATGCCGCCGCTAGTGCTGAACGTCGACAATTGCGCAAAAACTTACGAAAAAATGCGCGGCAGCGGCGTGGAATTCTCGCAGGAACCCACGGAGCGTTATGGCAGCGTCGATGCCAGCTTCCGCGATCCGTCCGGAAACGGCTGGAAGATGATCCAGGCGCGCCGGCCAGACTGACCCGGCCTCGACCATTTTCTAATCTTTCAAAGGAAATCCCATTGAACTGGAGCGTCCGCATCCGGCAGTTTCATCGCTACGTGGCCACTGCCTTCATAGCGACCGTCGTCACCTACTTAATCGCCATGATATGGGGTCCACCTTCCACGATCATTACCTATGCGCCACTCGTCCCGCTGTTCGTGTTGATGCCAACCGGCCTGTACATGCTCATGTTGCCATACGCGGCGGCCTGGCGCACCAAGCATCGCTCATGAAGACGCAGCGATTACCATGACCGATTCTGAATTGATCGATGCCCGGATCGAGCAGCTCGGTGACTGGCGCGGGGAGGTCCTTGCCAGCGTGCGAAGCCTCATCAAGTCGGCCGACCCCGGCGTGGTCGAGGAGCTCAAGTGGAGAAAGCCGTCCAACGCCATGTCGGGTGTTCCAACCTGGAGCGATGACGGGATCATCTGCACCGGCGAGACCTACAAGGACAAGGTCAAACTGACCTTCCTCAAGGGGGCGTCGCTGAAAGACCCCAGCGGCCTGTTCAACTCAAGCCTCGAAGGCAACGCCCGGCGAGCCATCGATATCGGCGAGGACGACAAGATCGACGAAGGGGCACTCAAAACACTCATTCGCGCCGCCGTGTCGCTGAATACGTCGGAAAAGCGGTAACGATCCGCCGCGTCGTCGCGCTCAAACTCCGCTTGCCCTTCACGCCCGCTAGGCCTAAATCGCCGGCAAGTTGGCCGCTCCGTGAAGGGGCGGCCCTTGTTGTTTTTGGAGAGTTTCGATGGTCCAGCCGCTCATGCCTCATGCGACCGCCGCCTGGCTGGTCGACAATAGCTCGCTGAGCTTTCCGCAGATCGCCGAATTTTGCGGCCTGCATATTCTCGAGATCCAGGCGATCGCCGACGATACGGCGGCGACCAAGTTGACCGGGCGCGACCCGATCCGCGCTGGGGAACTGACCCATGACGAAATCAACAAGGGGCAAGCCGACCCCGACTATGCGCTGCAGATGCACCGCGCGCCCGACCCCGTCACCCGTACCCGCGGGCCGCGCTATACCCCGGTGTCGAAGCGACAGGACAAGCCCGACGGTATCGCCTGGATCATCCGCAACCACCCCGAAGTGACCGACGGTCAGATTTCCAAGCTGATCGGCACGACGCGCACGACGATCTCGGCGATCCGTGAGCGCAGCCACTGGAACATGGCCAACATCACGCCCAAGGATCCGGTCACGCTGGGCCTCAGCTCGCAGCGCGAGCTGGATGCGGCGGTTGCTAAGGCGCAGAAGGCCAAGGGCATGGAAGCGCGGGTCGATACTCGCCTCGACGGCGATCGTGCCGCGCTGATCGAGGAACTGCGCGCCGAACGCGATCAGCATGCCCGCGACGCCGAAGCCGCGCTGGCCGCGGCCGAAGCCGGCGAGCCCGACACGTCGGACGAGATCCTCCCCGGCATCAAGGACCCGTTCAAGCGTTGATTCCAGACTGCCGAGAGGCCAAGGTCTGATCAATGGAACAGGGCGACATCGAGACCATGAGCTTCGAAGCGGCGCTTTCCGAGCTCGAGGGCATCGTCCGCGGCCTCGAGCAGGGGCAGGCGCCGCTCGATGAGTCGATCGAGCTTTACCAGCGCGGCGACAAATTGAAGCGCCATTGCGAGGCGCGGCTGAAAGCGGCGCAGGCGCGGATCGAAAAGATCGCGCTCGGCCCGGACGGGCAGCCGAGCGGAACAAGCCCGTTCGATGCTGGCTGAGCCCAGCGTGGCGGGCGTTGACCTAGCGGGCGAAGCGGCACGCATTTCGGCCGAGGTCGATGCCATATTCTCTTCTTATCTGGTCGATCCGGGCGACGGCCGCGCGGCGCTGTTCGCGGCGATGCGCCACGCCGGCATCGGCGGAGGCAAGCGGCTTCGCCCGTTGCTCACCGTGGCTGCCGGCCGGCTGTTCGGCATGGCTGAGGATCGCTCGCTGCGCGCCGGCGCGGCAATCGAGTCGATCCACGTCTATTCGCTGATCCACGACGACCTGCCATGCATGGACGACGACGACCTTCGCCGGGGCAAGCCGACGGTCCACAAGGCGTTCGGGGAAGCGACCGCGGTGCTGGCCGGCGACTGTTTTCACGATCTCGCCTTCGAAATACTGGCCGACGAAGCGACCCACGAAGACCCGTTCGTCCGCGCCGAGCTGGTGCTCGAACTTGCCCGCGCCTCCGGGCCGCACGGCATGGCCGGCGGGCAAATGCTCGATCTTGTCGCCGTGGGCCAGGCGCTCGATGCCGCCGCCGTCACCCGCCTTCAGCAATTGAAGACCGGCGCGCTGATCGAATTTGCGGTTGAGGCCGCCTGCATCATGGGGCGCCTCGACCCGCAGGCACGCACCCCCTATCGCGGCTATGCGCGCGGCATCGGCCTGGCGTTCCAGATCGCGGACGATTTGCTCGACCATCAGGGCGACGAGCAAGCGACCGGCAAAAGGCTCCACAAGGACGCTGGCGCCGGCAAGGCTACCTTCGTCTCGCTGGTCGGCGAGGAGCGCGCGCGGCAGCAGTGCGAGATGCTGGTGACGCAGGCGATCGAGCACCTCCACGACCATGGCGAAGAAGCCGATCTGCTTCGCGCCATCGCCCGCTACGTACAGGAAAGGGATCGCTGATGGCGCCTCGCGAACGAATTGGCGTCTACCCTGGCACCTTCGACCCGATCACCCTTGGCCACCTCGACATCATTCGGCGCGGGGCCCACCTCGTCGACCGGCTGGTGATCGGGGTCACCAACAATCCCGCCAAGTCGCCGATGTTTTCGGTCGAAGAACGGATGGCGATGATCCGCCGCGAAGTCGCCGACGTTGCGGGCATCGAGGTGGTCGAGTTCGACTCGCTGCTGATGGATTTCGCCGAGCGTGAGGGCGCGGGGTTGATCCTGCGCGGCCTGCGCGCGGTCGCCGATTTCGAATATGAGTATCAGATGGCGGGCATGAACCAGCAGTTGAACGATCGGATCGAAACTGTCTTTTTGATGGCCGACGTCTGCCTGCAGCCGATCGCGTCAAGGCTGGTGAAAGAAATCGCCTGCTACGGCGGCAAGATCGACAAGTTCGTGACCGCTGCGGTCGCCGCCGATGTCGCCGCACGGCTTGCGCGGAAATAGCAATGGCGCCGGCCTGCGCCCTGCGATAAGCGAGCGGGCCAGTGGGGCCGGGAGTATCTGCATGTTGAAGAAGTTGATTGTCCTGCCTTTTCTGGGCGCCGCGCTGATCGCCGCCAAGCCCGCTCCGCCGGCGGCCAAGCCGATTCCTTCGTCGATTGCTCCAGCCGCCGTCGCGGCCGATCCCGCTAACCGCTGGACGCTCGAGCTGTCCAACGGCGGCAAGGTGGTTGTTCAGCTTCGCCCCGATGTCGCGCCTGGTCATGTCTATCGCATTCAGCAGCTGACGACGCAGGGATTCTATGATGGCCTCATTTTCCACCGCGTCGTCCCCGGCTACGTGGCCCAGGGCGGCGATCCGCAAGGCAACGGGCGGGGCGGCTCGAAACTGCCCGACCTCAAGGCCGAATTCAACGACCTGCCGCATTTACGCGGCGTGACCTCGATGGCCCGAGCCGACGAGCCCGACAGTGCCAACAGCCAGTTCTTCATCATGCTCGCGCCGACCTTCAAGCTCGACCATAAATATAGCGCATTCGGCCGAGTCATCGAAGGCATGGCGACGGTCGACGCGATTTCCGTCGGCGAACCGCCGACGACGCCAACCAAAATCGTCCACGCCAGCATCGGCGGACCGCTTCCCGCGCCGCCAACAATAGTCTTCGAAGCACCCCCCGCGGTTGCCGGTCCAGCCCCCGCCGCCCCTTCACCCGCCACGGTGACGGTCGATCAGGCGGTGCAGCCGCTGGTTGCGGCGCCCGCCCCCACTGCACCTGCGCCGGCCCCCGCGCCCGAGGCGCCCACGCCGAAATAATGCGCGTCGATCTGTTCGACTTCGAGCTTCCGACCGACCGCATCGCCCTTCGCCCCGCGCGTCCGCGCGATGCGGCGCGGATGTTGCTGGTCGAAGGCGCAGCATCGGCGGATCGCCAAGTGCTCGACCTTCCGGCGATTCTGCGCCCCGGCGATGTGCTCGTGTTCAACGACACCCGCGTCATTCCGGCCCAACTCGAAGGCAGTCGCGGCGAGGCAAAGGTCGGCGCCACGCTCCACAAGCGCGAGGGTCCGCGCAGCTGGTGGGCGTTCGTCCGCAACGCCCGGCGCGTGCGTGAAGGCGATCGCATCGATTTTGCCGAGGGCGTCGCCGCCACCGCCGTCGAGCGCGACGATGCCGGCGCCCTCCTGCTTCATTTCCACGGCTACGAAC
>NZ_JACDDV010000044.1 GCF_013816785.1 Sphingomonas sp.
TGATTGCGGTGGTTCTGTTCAACTTATGGAACTGGAACAAGTTTGCCGCCTCGGCCCTGCTCGCAGTCTTCTTCTCCGTCGACCTTCTCTACTTCGGTGCCAACCTTTTGAAGGTTCCCGTCGGCGGCTGGTTCCCGCTGCTGGTCGGTGTAATCGCCTTCACCATGCTGACCACTTGGGCGCGCGGCCGGATGTTGATGATTGCCCGGATGAACGAGCAGGCCTTGCCAATTGAGGTGTTTATCAAATCGGCCGCTTCCTCGGCGACCCGTGTCTCCGGAACCGCTGTTTACATGACCAGCGCGACCACCGGTGTTCCCCATGCGCTGCTCCATAATTTGAAGCACAACAAGGTGCTGCATGAGCGGGTGATGCTGCTTACCGTGCGGATCGAGGACGTGCCTTATGTGAAATCCGATAAGCGCAGCAGCATCGAACCTTATGGCGCGGGGTTCTTCCGCGTCGTGCTGCGCTACGGTTTCATGGAGGATATCGACGTTCCAACCGAGCTCGCCCGGATCGAGGGTTGCGGCCCAGCTTGCAAGATGATGGACACCAGCTTCTTCCTCGCCCGGCAGACGCTGATCGCATCGTCTCGGCCGGGCATGGCGATCTGGCGCGAGAATCTGTTCGCCTGGATGCTGCGCAACTCCGAAAGCGCGATGGAATTCTTCAAGCTGCCCACCAACCGCGTCGTGGAACTCGGCAGTCAGGTCGAGATTTAGGCAACTTGCGCCCCCCCGGCCGGTTGGGCTCGGCATGGAACAGATTTCATCTTGGGTAGCGCCGATCGCCACCACCATCGCCGCTTTGATGACCGCCTCCAATCTTGGCAGCCGTATCACCGGCTATGGCTTCATCGTCTTCACGGTCGGCTCACTCGCTTGGCTCGTGCTTGGCATCGCCACCGACCAGCCTAACCTCCTGTGGCAAAACGTCATCCTCACCGGCCTCAACCTATTCGGCATCTGGCGCTGGCTCGGCCGCCAGGCGCGGATCGAGGATGGCGGCAAGGCAGCCCGGGAAAAAAGCCAGGACACTCCCGGCGAAGCGCTGTTTCCGGCCTCTCTGCTGAACCGCGCCAAGTTGGCCGGAGCCGGCGACCATGAACTGGGCGCATGCGTTGACGCGATGATTGGCGCGCGATCGGGGGGAATCGCCTATGTGGTCGCCGCCGACGGCGGCATGGCCGGAGTCGGTGAGACTTTGCGCCGGGTCGACTGGCGCAACTGCCGGGTTGAGGAGGACAAGTTGATTATCGGGCTCGATCCGTCCGGGTTCGGACGCCTTCCCGCGCTGCCGAAGGACGAATGGCCCGGCCGATGAGGGCCCCGCTGATCGTTACCGCCGAGCTTGGCGCGGCCGATCTTGCTTGGTTCGACGGACTGCGCCGCCGCCATTTTCCGCCAGAACGCAACCAGCTTTCCGCCCACCTCACCATGCTCCACGCGGTTCCCGCGATGCTGGAAGCCGAACTGAAGCACCGCCTCGCGATTCTGGCCGCCGACCGGCCGCGCCCCCGGTCGGCTATTGCCGGCCTGCTGGATCTCGGTGGAGGGACCGCCTATCGGGTCGTCTCGGACGATCTGGATGCTATCCGTGCCGAGCTTACCGAAGCCTTTCGCGGCAGCCTGACCGCGCAGGACACGCACGGCTGGCGCCCGCACGTCACCATCCAGAACAAGGTCGCGCCACGGATTGCCCGCGCGCTGCAAGATCACCTGGAACGCGACTTCGTCCCGCGCCCGCTGGCAATCACGGGCCTTGCCTGTCATCGTTATGAGGGCGGTCCATGGCGGGCGGCGGGCGTTTATCCGTTCCGCGGGCGCTAGCTGAGGTCGCCGATCCCATTACAGCTGATGTCGAATGCCGCCATGCCCGCCTCGAGCACAGAGGCGAGCATTGGCATGCCCATCAATTCCTCGACGATGTTGTTCTCTTCGTCCGCCGCCTCGATCGCTTCGTCCCAGTCGGCGGCGTCGTAGGTGCCCGACCCGACCCAGGCAAAGGCCAGCACTTCTGCCAGCTGGTCCTCGGCCAGGTCGTCGAATGCCGCGGTCAGCTCTTCCTCGACGCTGGTGTTGATTGAATCGTCGAGCACCGACAGCGTCTCCTCGCCATCGTCGTCAACATTCTCGGGAGCCTCCCCGCCATCATAGTCAGTCGGAACCTGCGCTTCGTATTCACGGGCGCGAAGGATGATGCGGCACAGCGTCTCAAGCGGGGTCAACGGTTCCATCGGGTCGGGCTCTCCAGTCTCCCCGTTTGAACGAGGGTCGATGAAGCCGGTTCCACCTTGTTGACGCCCTTTTCGCGTCCACCTATAGGCTCGCCCCGCGGCCTGTCGCCTACTGACCTGGTTTGAGCGGTTGGCCAACGAGGCCGTGTCCTTGGGGCGGAGTAGCTCAGCTGGTTAGAGCAGCGGAATCATAATCCGCGTGTCGGGGGTTCAAGTCCCTCCTCCGCTACCATTCCTTTCCCTTTTGATATCAACGGGTTAGGAGGTGGCCGGCACTCGGGAAAGAAGGGGTTTCGTGTTGCGTTCCCGTACACGGCTATTCCTCGGTTTTCCGCCGTTTCCGATTGCCTGCCGGGAAGTCCACCGTACATGGATCGTACACGCTAGGCCGCCGCAATCGTGTGCAGCTCGACGCCCTCACGCCGGCCAAGCTCCTTCACGTCCTGGATATTGTGGAGCCGGTCGGAGTAGCTAACCCGGTCGAGCACGGTGATTCCTTCGATCCATCGCGTCCGAAATAGCACCCGCTGTTCGGCTTGGACCTGATCGGCGGCGAGGAACTCCCGCCCGCTTACCTGGACAACCTGAGCGGGCACCGTCGCCAGCTCCGCCCATGCTTCGATCTCGCCGCCGTAATCGTCATAAACGACTGTCTTGCGCTGGATCATAATAATTCGGTCGAGCGGCCCAGCCTTCATAGGTCGAGCACGCGGTAGGGCAGGAGGAAGCCTTGTTCCCCCTTCGTCTCGCTGATGACTTCCCGGTTATCGAAGGCGGCCGCCACGCGGGCGAGCACGGCTTGCTTTATGCGGGCAGGTACGTCCCCAATGCCAGCCCAGGCTTCAGCATAGTCCCCCACTGCATCCGACGCCGCGGTGATGAGCGTGGCGATCACCGTATCTTCGTGATTTTCCGTCACGCGGATATAAGATTTCGCCTCGGCCAAGGTCACTAGATCAGGCACTAACCGGCTCCCGCTTGCGGGGATTCCAGCCTTCGACCTGTCGCACCTCGTCAGCGTCGAGCACGCCGGCGTCGAGCGCAATCTTATGGGCAGCCCAACGGGTTTGAGGGTCGCCGCGGAGGAAGCCGGAAAGGTCCAGCTCTAGCTCCAAGCCGCTCGCCAGCACGCTCCGCGCGAACTCGGCTTCAATCTTTCGAGCCCAGGGCGCCAAGGTGAACTGAGCGAACCAACGGCCCGCCGTCTCGGAATTAGTGAAGGTGTTATGGCTGTAATCCTGGACCAGGGGCGGAGGCACCTGGAACAGTCGGCAGATTTCCTCGACGCCGAACTTCCGGGTTTCCAGTAGCTCGGCATCCTCGGGCGATATCTGCGAAGCCTGCCATTCAAGCCCGCCGTCGAGGATCAGCGTTCGGCCCGCGTTGGCGGCGCCGCCGTGCCGTTCCTGGAATTGCTCCCGGAGACTAATTTTCTGTTCGGCTGTCATGGCGCCGGGATGTTTAATCACGCCGCTCGGCTGTGCGCCACGCTCCAGGAAGCTCCGCGCAAACGTATTGCTCGCCGCCACGCCCGCCACGGTGTCGGCGGCCCTACTGAGCCTGGAGCGGCCGATGAGGCCATCATCCGTTCGGTCGCGGAGGTGTAGCACTTCGCCCTGAAGCAAGCGCCGGGTGCCGCCGCGGCCGTCCGAAACATCATAGGCAAGGCGCCCGCTCTGGAGATAGGCCACTGTGACCATTCCCCAGGGTATCCACCGGAAGCCGGCGAGCTGGCTGTTGCCGGCGCGGAGTATCTCGGCGAGGCCGTTGCCGGTAAGCAGCGCCGATGCGACAACATGCTCCAGCCAATCCGGCCAGGTCTGCTGTTCGTTCACGCCGCCGCGGGCAATCTTCGCCAGCGTGTGCCCTTGGGCTTCAATCCGATTGCCGTCCCCATCGCGCCGGTAGACCAGGGCAGGGACATAGGCGAGGGCGGAGCTGATGGCGGTGGTGCAGGCGAGCACCGTGGATAGGTTCTCGGCTCCACGCGCGGTGAGCGTGCCGTAGTAGCCGACGCTCGGGGCGATGGCGCCCCAGCTCGGATCGGTACTGTCGTTGCGCTTCTCAAGGCCGAGGAAGCCCAGCGCCCGGTCCATTAGCCCCATGCCGCCAGCTCCGCCATGATGAGCACCCGCGCCCGCCGATGCGCCTCCGCACCCCGCTGAAGCGCCCTGAGTGCGATTTCGGTGTCGGGGTAGGCCGGCCATGCCGAAACGACGCTGATTTCTTTCAGGCCGATCTGGCGAAGGGTCCGCTTCTCCCCGTTCCAATCCTCGCCGCCCTTGGGGACGGTGAAGCCGAACGACATGCCGCCGAGGTCCGCGCGCTCGGCCAAGGCGAGCACGTCGCGGCCCGCCTGGGTGTCTGGAACGTCCAGGCTGAAGCCTAGGCCGCGGGTATCCTCGAATAGCTTCAGGGTGCCGCTACGGGTGCGGCCGAGTACCTTGCCGGGATCGTGATCCATCAGCGCCAGCACATCACCCGCCAACGCCGACCGGAAGGCGCCGGGAGCAATCGTTTCCACAAATGATCCTAGTCGCGCTTCGCTGTTAAAGGTCGCGGCGTAGCCCTCCAGCTTGCGGCCAACGGCTCGCACCTCGGAGAAACTACGCCGCTCGACGGCCGGGGGGATGCGGGCCGTCATCTTAATAGAGGGCCATGATATCGTCGGCGGTGGTGCCGGTGGTGCGGATATACTGAGCCCGGAAGGGGATGACGGCGCCCGCGGGCACCTTCCACGTCCGGTCCTCGGCATCATCCACGCCGCGCATTTTGAGCGTTCCCGCTTTGCCGATGAAGATGGCGCGGGGCACCTCGGCAAGCGGGTTGCTGTTATGCGTCTTGACGTGCTCGGCCCTAGTGGCGGGTCCGCTCGCCATTGCTCGGCTATAAGGGTCCATGATTAGCTCCCAAGGATGCCGGTGGCCTTCACGAAGGAAGCGGGGCGGCGCACGCCGAAGTCCACCGTCGCCATCGAGCGAACCAGGACGTTGCCCTTTTCATAAGCCGACTGAGCGAACGGATTCACCAGCACGTCGATTTGCGACCAGATACCAATCAGGAAGTCGGCCCAATCCCCGTAGACCAGCGCGTGCTCGTTCGTGCCGGCGCCAAGGTTGTTCGGCGCCTGATTCGTGAACTGGACCGGCTCGCCGTGGAAGGTGTCCGCCACGCTGATCGGGTTGCCGTCCGCGTCTCGGAGCAGGTTTGCCCGGCCCTTGATGCCGTTGGTCGAAACGAAGCCTCGATTAGTGGACACGTTCGCCAGGTCCGCCGCCGCAATCATTGCCGCCGTCGTGGTGAACAGGTCCGTCGAATAGGCAACGGAAGCAACGCCAGTGGTATTCAGGATGCCGCGGGGGGTGGCGCCCGTTCCGCTACCGACGATGGCCGCCCGGTCAATCTCCAAGGCGATGTTACGCGCCTGCATATTGCGGATGAGCTGTTCGATGGCGGGGCTCGACTGCATCAGCATTTGCCGGCTGATTTCGGTGATGACGCCGACATGATGCGGCGAGAGGGTGAGGCTGTCGAAAGCCGCATCGTCATAGGGAAGCGCGACATTCTCGGCCACCCAGCCCGCCTGGGGACTATCGGTTTCGCGCGGGATCGTCACATCGCCGGTGAGGCCGGTGAGCGTGGTGGCGCCCAGCGTGGTCAGGACGGCGGTGGCGGTCAGGGCGGAAGTGAACAGGTCCGGCCGGAAGGTGGTCGGGGTGATGGTGCCACTGTTCGTGGTGAGCTGTACGCGCGTCTCGAAAATCTCGGTCGGCACATAGAAACCCTCGGCAGGCTTGCCGGCGCGCTTCGTCAGCTCCGCCTGCAATTCGATTTCGCGTCCGGCATCGACGCCGAGCCCAGCCTTGTGCGCCATCATCTTGACGATGCTGAAGCTGCGAAGCTCGCGGCTCAGATGCTCGTCAGTGGAGCCGGTGAGGGGGGTGCCGGGGTCGGCACGGTCGGCGGCGTCCAGCTTGCGCGCGCGATCAACCTTCTGGTCGAGTGTCCGCAGCTCGGCTTCCGCAGCGGCGAAGGCTTCGTTATCATCCTTGCCGTGGGCTTCATTCATGCGGGTGACGATCGGCCCCCGCTGTTCGATCAATTCCGCAGTTTTCATGTTAGTCAGTCCCTCGCTCAACATAGTATTTCCCGGTATCCAGATACCATATTTGAGCAGGAAAGTCTATCATGTAAGTCTCGGAAATCAGTGTTAAACCTTTGGATTACATGGGGTTTACGGGTAGAGTTAAGGGGCAGGAGATCGGCAATGGCGAATGACGAAAGATGGCTGGCGAAGCCGACCAATAAGTTCGAGGAGGCGTTCCCGAACGTCGAGGCCATCGATTTCGAGGTCGATAACAACCCCTGGGGGCACTACGATACCCTGGGGCAAAATCCGATGAGGATCACGCGGGCGTCGGCAAAGGCCCATCTCGGCTGCCCGAACCGTAGATGCAAAGAGGGCGGGTTCGCGTTCGGAGATTTACTAAGCAATTATTCACTTAGCGGCTCGGGCACCTTATCCGTCGATCAGACATATCCGTGCGCCGGCTATGAAGTGAAGCGTACCGGCCGCAGCAACGGCCGCGATTGCGACAATAGCTTCAAGGTAAAGGGTACGATCACCTTCAAGGCTTAGACCCAGGCAACGCCGGTTCCCTGATATACGGTCGGCCCTTCGTCTTTCGCCGCCAGCCCGCAGGCCATGATGAGCGCCGCCAGCCCATCGATTCGATCAATCGAGCGTGCTTTATTGGGTTTGCGGTTGCCGGCCGGATCAGTGTCCAGGATCAGGTTAGAGGCGTTCCAGCGGAGCACCGGGTGCATCCCATGCCGCAGTTCGCCGGCGAGCATAGCGGTCTCGAATGCGGAGACGGCCGGTCCCATGCTGAGATAACCTTGCCCCCATTCGACCAAGGGGAGCTGGACGCCCTCGCCATCAAGGATCACCTCCAGGTCTTTGAAGCCGAAGCGGTCGAAGGCGATGCCGTTCACGTCGAACTCTGAGACGATCTGAGCGAGCTGGCGGCCGATATACCGCTTGTCGATGGCGGCGCCGGGGGTTGCCTCGATATGCCCTTGTTGAGCCCAGGTGCGGTAGGGAACGCGGTCGGTCTCCTCCTTCAGGGCGATGCCGGCCTTCGGGCACCAGAAATAGGGGAGCACGGCGCCGCCATCCTCGGGGAAATACAGGACCAG
The DNA here is from genome assembly GCF_013816785.1 of Sphingomonas sp. Lineage (GTDB taxonomy): Bacteria > Pseudomonadota > Alphaproteobacteria > Sphingomonadales > Sphingomonadaceae > Sphingomicrobium. Next base: position 7,439 of record NZ_JACDDV010000044.1, read on the forward strand.
GGCGGCGAGGTCGCGCACGCTGGCGAGGTCGAGGCCGCCGTAGCAGGGGCGCCCGCGCAGCGCCTCCCGGTCCACCGGATCACCGCAGGCGGCCCATTCGGTGGGGTTGATCGCCTTGGGCTCGGCATCCACGCGCATATTGCAATGAAGGTTCAAGAACGCCGGCTGGAATGTCGGCATCCGCTGAGCCCGTTCTGCTTCATCGGCAAGTTGCTCGGCAGAAACGAAGGTGCCGATTGCCGGGTTTGCCAAAGGCCAGTTGGCAGGGTCGAAGGGGTCGGCATCCTCGGGCACCGCGTACAGGCGGCCGTGGAAGCTCGGGTCGTTAATCTCACCGCTGTTCACGCGGCCGGCGTAATCGACCATCTCGCTCATCAGGTTCTCAGGGTGCGGCGATTGCGTGCCGATCACCAGCATCAGGGGCTCCGCGCGCTTGCCCATTGAGGTCCGCAGCACGTCAAATAATTCCCGCTTCCGCCATTGCGCCAATTCGTCACAGACAATGAAGGAGCTGGCGAGGCCGTGAACGCTGGCGCCGTCGCTGGCGAGCGCCCGGTACGTTGAGCCGGTTTCCATATCTTCGATGCGCTTGTGGAATCGCTGGACGTTCAGCCGGTTGGCCATCCAGGGCACTGCGAAGATGACGGCTTCCATCTCCGCGAAAATGAGCGCCGACTGATCGCGGGTGGCGGCCGCGCTGTAGCACTCGCCGCGTAGCTCGGCTTCTGGGCCGATCAGATGACAAAGACAAAGCAGGGCCGCCAGCACCGTCTTACCTTGGCCGCGGGCAACGCTCATCAGGCCGGTTCGCACCCGCCGCCGACCGTCATCGCCGTCGCCGTAAATCGCTTCGATCCATTCGCGCTGAAACGGTAGCAGCTTCACATTCTCGCCGGCGCCGAAGCCCTTTGTAATCGGAAGCGACTCCACGAAGGCAATCACCCGCTCGGCTCGGCCGAGACCGTCCGCTTCCCAAGGATGCCAATCCAGTTCCGAGGTTTCGAGCTGTTCGGCGGCGCGCTTCATCCGCGATGCGCCCGGTCCCCTAGCACCCATTTCGGTAGTCCTTTGAAACTAACTCTATTCTTGGGGTGGGCGCCGGTCTTCCTTCGACAGCCCTGAGCGATTTTGCTCGATCAAAGGTGGAAAAACTCTTTCCGCCTATCGGGGTGCCAAGGGTGGCCGGATTCAAGCCACCCTTATTGGGCGACGCTCCGAGAGGTGGGAAAACCGTTCCCACCTTAGTGGCTTGAGTCTGGCCACTATTCCAAGGATGATCGGGGTCGAGCGGCGAGCCGTCCGGATTGCACCCCTTCCTTGCCTTCGTCGTCTTGATCGCGCCCGCCTCCGCGCCGCGTGCCGTCTTGGCCGAGTGGCATGGGGCACAATAGGAGGCGAGGCCGTCATGACCGGGGAACGCGGGGCCACCATCACTGATGGGATGCCGGTGATCCACCGTGTTCGCCATCTTGTAGGAGTGCGGCGGGCACCCCTCGCAGAAGGGGAAGCGGGCAAGGTGCGCTACCCTTAGCTTCGACCAGGCGGTGGTGTTGTAAGGCCACTTAGCCATCTTCTGATCTCGGCTTGGCGCTTGCATATACTGGCCACCCGGTTGCCTTCGATAGAACATCGGCGGCCGCTTCAGCGGAGGTGTGATCCTCGCACTCCACATAGTGCTCAAGAGCGTCGCCATCGAAGCCATGCGTGGGGGCATCGAGGTAAACGCGAAATCCGGGCCATCCGGTGACAAGGGTCCACTGTTCAATGATGACGCCCGGAAGAGGCGAGCGGCGCAGGTTGTCGATTGTGTTATTCATGTCAGTGTCTCCCGTTCGTCCGCGGTCTCTTCATCCTCGCGCGGGCGCCATTCGGCTTCGGTGCCGCCCATTCTGATATACATCTCGCGCGCTTCCTTCAGGAGCGCATTGCGGGTGGGCTCATCATTAAGGGTGACGCTGCGCTGGCGGTCCGAGCGGGGATCCTCCAGTCGGGGTAGCCATGCCGCTATTCCTTGCCGCGCCGTCCGAACGAGCACGCAGCCCTTGAAGCTGAAAACGCCAATGTCGGCGGAGAAATAGGCGAGGATGGTGTGACCGTTCTTACTCGGCCGCAGTTCCCGGACACGCTCCAAGCCGGTGATGATGATGGTTTCCATTAGACAATCTCCTTCAGCGCGCGACGGCCGCGATGGGGCCGCCCGCTATTTGAGGTCCATTTTGCTCTGATTTTGATCGGGGAGCTTTGCGCCCTGGGTATGGCTTACCTATAAGTGGTGAGACAGGTTCAACAAATGCCAGCGGCGTTTTTGGCTGTTTTCCGTTGAGGTCTGTTGAGACAGTCTCAACAAAGGTTGGGGGGTTTGCTGACACAGTGTCATCAGTTGAGGGGGTGTTCGCTGACACAGGTTCAACGCCAGATTTTACTTCCGGCAGCCAAGCTCGGTATTCATTCGTCGCCGCTCGGTAGTGGCCGGGTTTGCCACTGTTGACGAAGGTAAGCCGATATTCCCGCGCCTTGCCTTGCTTCCATCGGCCCTCGATTACGATATCGAGGAAGCCGTGCTCCATCAGCTCGGCAATGCCCCGGCCGATCTGTTTGAAGTTGGAAGTATGCAGGCGGTTGGCAATCTGGCGCTGGCTGATGCCGATAGTGCCGTTGTTATAGCCGTTCATCTTCAGGACGATCTCGACCAGGATCGCGCGCGCCCATAAGCTGAGATGCTGATAGGCGAGGCTTTCCAGGACGACATGCGGCAGGCCCGCCCAAGGCCCGCCGCGATTGTCGGCGCGATGATCGGCTTTGGTTTTATGCCGCGCCATCTAGACCGCTAAGCTCCCCGACGATGTTCACGGTCCAGCCGTGCGCCCGCTGAAGCTCCCAGGCGTAATCGAAGGCACGGTCGCCTCGGATGAAATGCTTCAGCGACGGTACGCCCTCGGGGCAGGGGCGCACGTTGACGAAATAGCCGTGGGTATGGGAGCCATCGACGTGGATCACCGGCGTCGAGCTACGGAAGGCGAGGATTTCGGCCATCACGCCACCTCCCCGATGTAGTTGCCGCACCAGTCGGTGGCGAAGGTTCCAGGGAAGCGGGAGCCGGTGGCAATCTTCTCGATGCTTATGTCGAGGTCGGTCTGATTTCCGTATCGCGGGGGCACGATCTCCGCGGCGATGAGACAGTCGAGCAGAACCGGGGGCTTTCGTCGGCACGAGCCGAAGCCCCAATCTGGATCGTTCGGATCGACGGTGGATTCGTCCAGCTTCCAGAAGCGGCAGCCGTTGCACTGAGCGGTCACAGCCCATCCTCCGAACAAGCATCGCAGGGGCTGTCGTCAACGGCAGCATCGGGGTCGCTGATCGGGCATCCGGGGCCGAAGTGATTGGGGTGATCCACGAAATCATCTTCGCCGCCGGTGCCGTCCAGTTCATCGCCGTTGTGCTCAAGGTCCGCGTCAGCTTGGCTGCAATCCAGTGCGCCGACGAAGAACTCGGCCAAGGTTTCAATGGTGCGGCGGTCGAGGGCAAGGGTGCCGCCGGGGCCGCTCAGGGCAAAGGTCGTTGCCGCGGGGGCGGGTGGTGGTGTAAGTAGCTGGGTAGCCATTTCACGTCTCCTCAAGGGATTGGATGGTCCGGTCGGCGCGAGGCTCCACCCTCGTTGCCGGCCAATTTTTTTGATTCACGCCGCTTCGGAACTGAAGGCACGCTCAAGCTCGGTTTTGCGGAAGTAGAGCTTCCGGCCCTTCTTGATCGCGGGGAGGTGCCCCGCCTCGACCAGGTGGTACACGGCTCGGGGAGTTACCCCGATGTATGCGGCCGCCGCGTTGGCGCCGGGTAGTAGGTCGTCTGACAGCATTTCCATTTCCTCCGTTTAAGACTAGGACTAAACTTCGTCTCTCTTGCCATGTCGTGCGTTCCGGTGCAAGGACTAAATCTCGTCTTTCGGAGGGTTGGGTGACGGTAGATCTGAGTTACGGCGACGTGGAGGCGACTTTAGCTCGACTGAACCGAATCGCGGAAGATAAGCGCGTGGCCTTCCGCGCTCGGCTGAAGCACTTCCAGCGCCTCGGCTTCCCCCCAGGGGTGAATACCGGGACCGGCAAGCGCGCCATCTATACGTTCCCGCTGCTGCTGATGATGGCTTTCGCCACTGAGTTTGCACAAGCTGGTATGGCACCGAAGCGAATCGTAAAGACGCTTTCCGCGAACTGGAATGAGGTCGAATGGTCGCTGCTGATCGCACTCACCCCCGAAGAATTATTCGACCGGTGGACGCCTTCAATCGACGCTAACAAACTCGTCTGGATGCTAAGCCCTGAGTCTCTCCGTGATCTCTCTGAAGAAGGCGAGGGGGAATACGATTATCACGAAAGCATCCGCATCGAGAAACTCGAAGATTTGCCGTCGATCATGATGAACGATGACGAAGGAAGCCCAATCATCGGAGAGTTTTATCGGCACCTGATTATCCAGGTCAGGCCCTTCCTCATGGTGGTGATGGGGCACATCATAGCAGTTCGGCCGGATTTAGAGCCCACAGACCTATGGCTCGACCTAGAGCAACGGCTGGTCGAGCGCGGGCGCCAGCTCAAAGAGATGATCGACACTATTGACGTGAGGATGAAGCTTAATGGCGACGATCAGGAAGCGTAGCTGGATCACTCCCAAAGGCGAGCCGCGGGAGGCGTGGCGCGTCCGTTACGTCGATAACGAAGGCAAGGATCGAACCCGCCAATTCGACCGGAAGCGGGATGCCGACGCCTTCAGGATCAAGGCGGAGAGCGAGGTCGCGGCCGGCGTTCATACGCCCGACTCGATGAGCATCACGGTCGGTGAAGCCGCCGATCTCTGGATCGCCAAGGCCGAAAGCGCCGGTCGGGAACGCTCGACGGTGAAGCAATATCGCGAATGGGCCGATCTTCATATCAAGCCGCTCCTGGGGTCTGAGCGCCTATCCCGGCTTACCATGCCGAAGGTCGAAGCGTTCAAGGATGCCCTCCTGGAGACGCGCTCGGCGGCGATGGCGGGTAAGGCCGTCCGCGGGCTGTCCAGCATCCTCACTGAAGCCCAGCGGCGTGGCCTAGTCGCGCAGAACGTCGCCAAGGGTGTGAAGGTGGTGCGGTCGAAGCGGGATAAGAAGAGGATCATCATCCCTGCCAAAGATGAATTGCGGGCGATGCTCGCGGCGGCCGAGAGTGATTTCCCGGCGTTCCGGCCCTTGCTGATGACGGTGATCTTTACCGGCCTTCGATCCTCCGAAATCCGCGCGCTCCGCCGCCAGGACGTGAACCTGAAGGTCGGGGAAATCACGGTCGAGCAGCGCGCCGACCAGTGGGGGGCGATCGGCTCCCCGAAATCGGAAGCCGGCCATCGCACCGTTCCCATCCCGGCGATGTTGGTGTCGGAGCTTCGCGCCTGGATGCTCCGGTCGCCGGTGTCGCCGCTCGGGTTGCTGTTCCCCAACGCGGCCGGCGGCGTCCGCTTGCACTCCAATCTCCTTAATCGGGAGTATTGGCCGCTCCAGGTGAAGGCGGGTTTGACGCGGCCGGGTAGGGAAGGGGAGCCGCGCGCGAAATACGATTTCCACTCCCTCCGGCACGCGGCCGCCAGCGCCTGGATTAAGCAGCGGATCGACCTGAAGCGCCTCACTACATGGCTCGGGCACGCCAGCGTCCAGATCACGCTGGATACCTATGGGCACCTTATCAAGGATGAGCTGGGGGATGCCGCCATCGCGGCCGCGGCGCAGGCCGAATTGCTGACCTAGATTGAGGCTGGACCGTACACATACCGTACACGGCCGCCGAAAATGTCAGATTTGCGCGGGTAAATAGCGGAATCATAATCCGCGTGTCGGGGGTTCAAGTCCCTCCTCCGCTACCAATTTCGCGTGTTTAACACCCTGAACTTAAAACGCCCGGGCGTTTCGGCCCGGGCGTCCTTGCATGACGATTGCTCGTCAGCCCCCTTGGAAGTGCCGCGCCACCCCCTGACAGGCGTCGCATCCTCCCCGGACTTCCGGCCACGAGCCTTAATCCGATGCGCAAGGGCTACGCCGGCCTTGGCGCTTTTGTCACGACCAAATGCGTGCATGGGACACATTCCCAATCAATCTGTGACCGAAGCGCCACATGGCGCGCGCGCGATTGCCTTGGGCAAGCCGTCTCTCTAGGAGGGCGAGAGACGATTGACCCGCTCCTCGGAAAGCCGACCATCTTGCGCCTGTCCCGCTGCTTCCTCCCGGTGATGAAGGAAAGCCCGTCCGACGCCCAGATCGTCAGCCACAAGCTGATGCTCCGCGCCGGCCTGGTGCGCCAGACCGCGGCGGGCATCTATGCCTGGCTGCCAATCGGTTTTCGCGTATTGAAAAAGATCGAGCAGATCGTCCGCGAGGAACAGGACAAGGCGGGCGCGATCGAAATGCTGATGCCCACGCTCCAGTCGGCGGACCTGTGGCGTCGGTCTGGGCGCTACGACGCCTATGGCCCGGAAATGCTGCGCATCCGCGACCGCCATGATCGCGACATGCTCTTTGGCCCCACCAATGAGGAGATGATCACCGTCATCTTCCGTGACGACGTCAAGAGCTATCGCGACCTGCCGCGCACCCTCTACCATATCCAGTGGAAGTTTCGCGACGAGATCCGCCCTCGCTTCGGCGTGATGCGTGGTCGCGAATTCCTAATGAAGGACGCCTACTCGTTCGACCTAGATGAGGCCGGCGCGCGCAACAGCTACGACGCGATGTTTGATGCGTATCTGAGAACGTTTGCGCGGCTCGGTTTGACCGCAATTCCAATGGCCGCCGACACCGGACCGATAGGTGGTGATCTCAGCCATGAATTTGTCATTTTGACGGACACTGGCGAAAGCGAAGTTTACGTTGAACAAAGCCTTATTACCGAAGCAGTTGTCGATGTGCTTGGTGGTCGAGGCGACGCGCGCAATCGCCGTGAGCAGCTTGCCTCCAAATATGCAGCGACGGACGAGAAACGTGACTTAGCGCGAGAGGCTGCGTTGGGCGATGAAATGGTCATGCGCCGCGGCATCGAGGTTGGTCACATCTTCTACTTCGGCGACAAATATTCGGCCTCGATGGGTCTCAAGGTATCGGGCCCCGACGGCAATATGGTGACCCCGATGATGGGAAGCTACGGCATCGGCGTCTCGCGCCTCGTCGGGGCGATCATCGAGGCGAGCCATGACGAGGCCGGGATCGTCTGGCCTGAGGCGGTCGCGCCTTGGAAGGCCGGGCTTGTCACCATGCGCGGCGACGACCCCGCCTCCATCGCGGCGGCGGACGAAATCTATACCAAACTCACCGCCGCCGGCGTCGAGACCCTTTACGACGACCGCGACGAGCGGGGCGGGGTCAAGCTGGGCTCGATGGACCTAATCGGCTTACCGTGGCAGCTGATCCTCGGCCCGCGCGGCCTCGCCGCGGGCACGGTCGAACTCAAGAATCGCCGCACCGATGAGACGCAGGAACTTTCGATCGAATCCGCCCTCGAGCGACTGACCACATGATCCTGAACACCTACGAACGAATGATCGCCAAGCGCTACTTGCTTCCGGGCAAAGGCGAAGGATTCATTTTCGTCGTTGCCGGTTTTTCGGTCGGGGCGGTTGCGCTCGGCGTTGCCGCATTGATTATCGTCATGAGCGTGATGAACGGCTTTCGCGCCGAGCTGTTCGAGAAGATCTCGGGCCTCAACGGACATGCCATCGTCCAGGGCTATGACGGCCGCCTTGCCGACTGGGAGCGGATCGCCGACGCGGCACGCAAGACTCCCGGCATCGTCTCCGCCACCCCGCTGATCGAACAACCGTTGATGGCCGCCGCCAACGGCCGGGTCGAAGGGGTGTTGGTACGCGGCAATCGGCTGGTCGACATTCGGACCAACCCGATCTTGAACGGCAAGGTCGTGTCGGGCGACCTGAAGTCGATCACCCCCGGCAGCGGACGGATCGCGATCGGCGCCCGCCTCGCCGAAACGTTGGGCGCCTATCCCGGCAGCGAAATTTCGCTGATCAGCCCCGAGGGGCGATCGACCCCGGTCGGGACCGTCCCGCGCATCGTCACCTACACCGTCGGCGCGGTGTTCGAGGTCGGCATCTTCGAATATGACAAAGCGTTCGTGATTATGCCGATGCAGGATGCGCAAACGTTGCTGATGCTCGGCGACCAGGTCGGCATGGTAGAAATGCAGACCACCAACCCCGACAAGGTGGCGCAAATCGTCGCCCCGCTGCGCCCACTGGTCCAGGGTAAGGGAGTCATCGTCGACTGGCGGCAGATGAACTCAGCGTTGTTCGAAGCGCTCGAGGTCGAGCGGATCGCGATGTTCGTCGTCCTGTCAATCATCATCCTGGTCGCCGCGTTCAACATCGCCTCGTCGCTGATCATGCTGGTCCGTGCCAAGACCCGCGATATCGCAATCCTGCGCACGATGGGCGCAAGCCGCCGCGCGATGACCAAGATTTTTATGACCGTCGGCCTGACGATCGGCATGATCGGTATCGTCAGCGGTGCGATCCTTGGCGCGATCTTCCTCTTCTTCCGCCAGGGTGTGGTCAATTTCATCCAGCTCGTGACCGGCCAGAATCTGTGGGATCCCTCGGTCCGATTCTTGAGCGAGCTGCCGGCGAAGACCGATCCGTTCGAGGTCGCGGCCATCGTTGGCGTGACACTGGTTCTGACTTATTTCGCGACGCTGTTCCCGGCCCGCAACGCCGCCGCGACCGACCCGGTCCAGGTGCTGCGCTATGAGTGAGCCGGTCCTCGAAACGCGCGACCTAAAGCGCACTTTCGTCCAGGGAGATGTCTCGATCGAGGTGTTGCGCGGCGTGAACATCGCCGTGCGACCGGGTGAAATCGTTGCACTTCTGGGCCCATCAGGATCGGGCAAATCTACGCTGTTGCAGGCGGTCGGTCTGCTCGAAGGCGGGTTCGAAGGCTCGATCCGCATCGCCGGCGAGGAAGCCTCCGCGCTCGACGATGACGGCCGCACGCTGCTCCGCCGCGACGCGCTTGGTTTCGTCTATCAGTTCCACCATCTGCTGCCCGATTTTGATGCGATGGAAAATGTCATCCTGCCGCAGCTAATCCACGGCGCCACGCCCGAGCAGGCTCGGACCCGCGCCAAGGAGCTTCTGTCCAAGCTCGGCCTCGCCAAGCGGCTCGACCATCGTCCGTCGAAGCTGTCGGGTGGCGAACAACAGCGGGTCGCGGTCGCCCGCGCACTCGCCAATCGGCCGCCGCTGGTCCTCGCCGACGAGCCGACCGGCAATCTGGACGAAGCCACCGCCGACAAAGTGTTCGCCGAATTCCTGAATCTAGTCCGGATCGAAGGCTCCGCGGCGCTGGTCGCCACCCACAACGAACGCCTCGCCACCCGAATGGACCGCATCGTCCGGCTTCACGAAGGTCATCTCGAATGAGGTTTCGCCTGGTTTTGGCCGCTGCCGCCTTGGCGCTTTCAGCTTGCGGCGACTCGGACCAGGACAAGCTCGGCGGCGACCTCAGCGCCGCCGAGGGCAGCGCGTTGACCGAGAACGAGGCCAATTTTGCCGAAGCCGCCGAAGCAGCGCCGCCCCCGGCCACTATCGCGCCGCAAGATGGCGCGCTGGAGGAAACTCCGCTCGCCGACCAGCCCGATCCATTGGCTCCTGCGCCGCCTCGGGCCGCGCCCACCGTGGTCGTTCCTGAGACTGGCAACGTCTTGACGAGCTTCGACTGCGCGCGCGCCCGTACCACCAGCGAGCGCGCTGTCTGCGCCAGCCCGGCCCTCGCGGCGCTGGATCGGGCAATGGCCGAGCGATACGTCGACGCGACCGCCGACGCCGACGCCGACGCCGCTCTTCTGCTGCGGCGGACACGGGGTAGCTTTCTCGCCTATCGCGAGCGCTGCGGCAGTGAAAACAGCTGCATCGAGCGAGTCTATCGCGGCCGGATGCGCGAGATCGAGGATATCGCGACAGGCCGCTGGCAGCCGCACTAGATAAATTGGGGATAAGTCGGCCATTGCGGTGGCCACTCGCGTCACGCAGCCTCATAGTAGATCCCATGTCCGGTCTCTACGTCCCGCTGCGAGTCTTTTCCTGTTTCACCATGCTCGAGGGCGCGATCGAGCCCAAGGCGATCGCCAAGCATGCGACCAGGCTCGGTTTTCCGGCGGTCGCCATGACCGATCGCAACGGGCTCTACGCGGCGATGCCGTTCGGTGACGCCTGTTTCACGGAAGGAGTGCAGCCGATCGTCGGTGCGATGCTTGGGGTGTCGCGGCCCGATGACATTGGTCCGACGGGCGTTCTCGACTGGCTCGTGCTGCTTGCCCAGGACGACGCCGGCTACGACAATCTTTGCCGCCTCGTCTCGGCCGCGCATCTCGATCGGCCGATCCACGAGGAGCCGCATGTTGAATTCGATGCATTGGACAGCCAGACCGCCGGGCTGATCGCGCTGACGGCGGGGGGCGAGGGGGCGATCGCCCGCCTGTTCGCCGACGGGCAGGATGACAAGGCGCGGGCCTATGCCGAGCGGCTCAAAGCGCTGTTCCCCGACCGGCTCTACGTCGAGCTGTCGCGCCGTGGTGCCGCCATCGAGGAGGCCGCCGAGCGCCGCCTTGTCGAACTCGCCTACGCCCTCGACGTACCGCTAGTCGCAACCAATCCGGCTCATTATGCCGAGCCCGACTTTCATGCCGCGCACGACGCGATGCTGTGCATCGCCGCCTCGACTTACATCGACCAGGGAGACCGCAAGACCTCATCGCCCGACGCCTGGCTGAAGCCCGCCGCCGTGATGGAGACGCTGTTTGCCGACATCCCTGAAGCGATTGCCAACACCGCCGTCGTCGCTCAGCGCTGTGCGATCGCCGCCCCCAAGCGCCGCCCGATCCTCCCGCGCCTCAGCGAGGACGAAGACGAGACGCTACGTCGTGAGGCGCGTGCCGGACTGGAGAGACGCCTTGCCAGCCTTCCCCCACTTTCGCTCGACACGAACGGGTATGATGATCGACTTAAGGTCTACCGCGACCGCCTCGATTTCGAGATCGACGTCATCACGCGCATGGGGTTCGCCGGTTACTTTCTGATCGTTGCCGATTTCATCCAATGGGCCAAGGCCAGCGACATTCCGGTCGGCCCGGGGCGCGGCTCGGGCGCTGGGAGCATCGTAGCTTGGGCGCTGCTGATCACTGACCTGGATCCGATCGCCCTTGACCTGCTGTTCGAGCGGTTCCTCAACCCCGAGCGCGTGTCGATGCCCGACTTCGACATCGATTTCTGCGAAACCCACCGCGACAAGGTCATTGCCTACGTCCAGAGCAAATACGGCCGCGATCGGGTCGCCCAGATCATCACCTTTGGGCGTCTCAAGGCGCGCGCGGTCCTGAAAGACACCGGCCGAGTGCTACAGATGAGCTACGGCCAGGTTGACCGCCTTGCCAAGTTGGTCCCCAACCATCCGACCGATCCCTGGACACTGAGTCGCTCGCTCAACGGGGTCGCCGAGCTGGAAAAGGAATATAAGTCCGATCCCGATGTCCGGCGGCTGCTCGATCTGGCGATGAAATTGGAAGGCCTTCCCCGCCACAGCTCGACTCACGCCGCCGGCGTGGTGATCGGCGACCGGCCCTTGAACCAGCTCGTCCCGCTCTACCGGGACCCGCGCTCGGACATGCCGGTC
>NZ_JACDDV010000045.1 GCF_013816785.1 Sphingomonas sp.
AGACCTTCGAGCGAGATCGGCTCGGCAAACTCTGCACCGATTTTCTTGCCGGCAATCCAGCGGACCAGCGCATTGGCCCGCTCACGGCCCGGCAGGATCAGCCAGACGCGCGTCCCGACCTCGAACACGCCGTCGGCCTCGGCCATGAATCCGGTTTCCGAGAGGTTGAGAACGCGCGCCTCGAAGCCTTCGCTGCCCAGCTCGCGGACGCGCGCGTCGATCGCCACCGGCACGCGGGCGGTGCGGCGCCGATCCTGATCGTCACGGGCGTCTGCGATCCGTGCCTTGATCATCATCGAAAAACTCGTCTCCACGCGCTTAATCCAACGGACGAACGAACGAGACGCCCATTCGACCATCCCGCAGCCAGCGCACCTGACCGGCAATCGTTCCGCGGTCAAGCAATTGAAGCGACACGGTTTCGCCGATGTGCGCGTCGCCCGCGAACCGCACCATGGCGCCCGACCGCGACAGGTTGATCAGCTGGACGAGGTGGTTGCGACCGCGCAGCGAAAGAGCCACCGAATGGGTTCCGGCGTCGAGCCGCTGCTCGCCGCGCTGATCGAACATACGCTTGACGGTGCGCGGGATCATCTCGCCCTGGAGCTGGAATCGCGATGACATACGGTTCGGTCGCCTCTGCCATTAAAAGTGATATTAACAATAGTCCCAATAGCTTAAGGATTGGTTCGCGACGTGCGTCCTCTGGCGCGCCTCGTTCATCGCGTGTATGGTCTTGGACGTCTAGGAAAGGCCATGATCCGTCGTCCTAAGGCCGGCGACAGGCTGGGCAGGGGTAAGAAGACCAAGATGAAAACGTGGTTCAAACAATGGGCGTTGTTCGCGACCTTGGCAGCGGTTCCGCTTGCCACGGCCCTGGCCCAGTCCAAGCCGGCCGCCGATCCGATCGCGCCCTTGCCCGACGCAGCGGTCCAGCCAGTCACTGCGCCCGTCCTGCCGCCGCCACCACCCCTGCCTCCCCCATTGTGGCAGGCGCCCCAAGTCGCGGCGCTGGGCGCCTATATCCGGGGCGTCGCGCGCGATGGGCTTGATCCCGCCGATTATGATCCGGCCGGGCTCGACGCGGCCATGCGCGGTGGCGATCCGATCGCCATGTCGGAGGCGGCGACCGACCGCTGGAACAAGCTGTCCTCGGACCTGGCGCTCGGCCATGTCCGCGGCGACGCGCGGATCGACTGGCACGTCGTCGACAAGGACATTGATGCAACGCGTCAGCGAATGCTGCTCGACCGGGCGCTCTACGATAATGGGCTTGCCGAGGCGCTCGACAGCTTGCTCCCGACCCACCCGCAATATGGCGCCCTTCGTACCGCCCTGTCGCTGACACCCAAAACCGATGTCGCCAAGACCAATCGGATCCGGTTGAACCTGGATCGCTGGCGGTGGCTGCCGCGCGACCTTGGCCAAAAATATATCATCGTCAACGTGCCCGCTTATCACGCGACGCTGGTCGAAAACGGTGTGACCCGGTGGAAGCATCGCGCCATCGCCGGAGCGATCAAAACGCCAACGCCGCAGCTCAGTGCGATGGCTACCGGCGTGATTCTCAATCCCTGGTGGGAAGTGCCGACCAGCATCTCCAAGGAAGTCGCGGGCAAGTCCGGCTTCGTCGCGGTCAAGGGCAAGGACGGCAAGGTCCAGCGCTGGCGCCAGCCGCCGGGGCCGACCAACGCGCTTGGCCAGCTCAAGTTCGTCATGCAAAACCAGTGGGCGATCTACCTGCACGACACCAATGCTCGCAGCCGCTTCAACAGCTCGATTCGCGCGCTCAGCCATGGCTGCGTCAGGACTGAGAATGTGCTCGACTTGGCCACCGAATTGCTCGGGGACGACGCCGGCGAATGGACCGGTCAAAAGGTGCAGGAGGCGCTGGCGGACAAGAAGTCGGTGCAGGCCAGTTTCGTCAAGCCGGTGCCGGTCTACATCGTCTATTTCAGCGCGGCCGCGCTGACCGACGGGACGATCGTCAATTATAACGACGTCTACCGGCGCGACACCAGGGTCATTGCCGCGCTGCTCGACAATGACGGCAAGGCGCCGGCGACGACCGCACCGGCCAAAAAGACCGCGGCGCGCTAAAGGGATCGAAAGCAAGAAAGGCGGCCCCTCTCGGAAGCCGCTCTTTTTTGTTCAGCTTCGAGCTCGAGGCTCGGCCAACCCTCGATGGTCTACGCGTCGAGCTTATCCGCGTAGATCATGCGGCCGTCGGCCAGGCGCTGCATCACATCCCATTGGCTCTTGCGGCTGAAGGCGAAGCAGCCTTCCGACCGGCCGAGCTTGCCGTGCAGCGGGATCATGTCGTCCTCCGCATACCATGCATTATGAATGACGATGGCCCGCGCTTCGGCATTATTGTTCGACCAATCGAGGCCGCGGACCTTCATCGACAAGCCATATTTGCCCTCATAAGTCTCGGCGGTCGTGTAGGCCCCGCTGGAGCTGGCGTAAGAGCCGAATCCGTTGGAGAAGCGCTCGACATAGCCCGAATGGTCGGGGTCGGAGCCGCGGCCATGGGCGACGCGGTGACTCTCGACATGACCACTCGGCAGGTGAACTACATGAAAGCGCGGGTCATGCGAGGCCGCGGAAAAGTCGACGATGCCGATGAAATCGCGATTGCGGATCCACGGGCGCGAATCGAGCGCGGCCTTGGCTTTGGCGAACAAGGCGGGGTTGATCCCGGCCGGCGTCGTAGGTGCTGGCGCCACGACCGGGCGAGCAATCGGCGCGAGCGGGTCGATCGGAGCCATCGGACCGGGAAGGACCGAGCTCGGAAGGATTTGCGAACTGGCGGCGGTCGTGAGCAGAAAACCGCCCGCACCGGCGGCTCCCAAACGCAACATTTCTCGACGATTCAACGACATGGCTACCCCTGTGGACAAGCGATCCTTATACAGGTCAAAAGGTAAATCGCCGATAACCAGTGTTGCCCATATCCGATGTTTGCCGCATCCAAGCCACGGCTCGTCGCGAAGAGCGGAACTAGCGTTGGGCTGGCCAACGCCTTGAATTGCGCCAGGACCGCTGCTAAGGGGCCGCCTCCGCACGCACCATTGGGTGCTGGTGATCAAAACACTCGCTTGGCGAACCTGGGGCCGGTTGTCCTGGTCAAATCGTCGGGCTTGCCCAGTCGAAATCGGGCATTCTAAGGGAGTTGGACGGCTTTTTTATGCAGATCATCGTTCGCGACAATAATGTCGACCAGGCGCTGCGCGCGCTCAAGAAGAAGCTGCAGCGTGAGGGCGTCTACCGCGAGATGAAGCTGCGCCGTCATTACGAGAAGCCGTCGGAAAAGCGCGCCCGCGAACGGGCCGCCGCGATTCGCCGCGCCCGCAAGCTGGAGCGCAAGCGCGTCGAGCGCGAAGGCGCGCGCTAGAACGTTTCGTTTTCTCCGTTTCTTGAGGTTTGATGCCGGTCACCCAGGTTCCGCTACGCCCGATCGCCCGCGGCTCGCTCGTCAAGCTGTGGCTGGCGATCGCCGCGCTGGTCTTGATCGCCTATGGCGTCGCCGCGATGGGCGCCGGCATGCTCACCAACGTCAGCGTCGTAACGGTCCAGGCAGGCACGGGCCCGAAAGTCAGCGAGCTGGACGGTGTAATCATCGAATATACCGGCCGGATCGAGAATGGGACCGTGTTCGATTCGACCGAGGGGCGCGGCCCGGCGCCGTTCCTGGTCGCGCAGGTCGTTCCCGGTTTCCGTCAGGCGCTGGTCCAGATGCAGCAGGGCGGTCGCTACAAGATCGTCATTCCCGGCCGCCTCGCCTACGGGCCCAACCCGCCGCAGGGCAGCCCGATCGGGCCCAATGAAGACCTGAGCTTTGACGTCCACATCCTGCAAGTCGCGCCCAACGCGGCGCTGACCGCGGGCGCGACCCAGCCCGGCCAGTAACGTTTATTTGCGAGATTTCGCTGGCATGGCCTTGAGGCGTGCCTTGTGCTTGCTCAGATCCTCCAGCCCGGTCTTGATCGTGGCGATGATCGGGTCGGCCAGTAGCAGTCCCATGAAACCAAATAGTGCGCCGAACACCAATTGCGCGGCGAGCACCAGCGCCGGCGCGAGGTCGACCGTGCGCCGGGCGACATAGGGCACGATCAGATAGCCGTCGACGCTCTGGACGATGAAATAAGTGGCGATCGCCCACACTCCGGCGTCCGTTCCGGCGGAAAAACCGACCGCGACCATCAACAGGCCCGATACGATCGCGCCGATGTTGGGAATGAACGCGAGCAGGCCGGTCAACAGCCCGAGTAGCGCCGCCAGCGGCACTCCTCCCCATTGCAGCATCAGCCAGGTGCCGACGCCCTCAACCAGCATGCCGACGATCCGCCCGGCCATCAGTCGTCGCAGGACGAAGCCGACATGGGTGCTGATGTCGTAGAAGCTGGCGCGGCGCTCGATCGGCATCATCCAGGCGACACCGCGGTCGTAAAGCCTGGGCTCGATGGCGATGAAGATGCCGATGACCAGAATCATGATGACCGATGAAATGACCCCCAATACGGTGCTGATCGCGCTGGTCAGCCGGCCCACCCCGCCGAACAATTGGCTGCCGAGGCTGGGCAGCCCGCCCTTGGGCAGCAGGCCGGCGGCATCGACGGAAGCGAGGAATCGCGTGGTCTGCTCGGCGACGACTACGCGCAGCGTCCCGGCCTGCGCGGCCAGCGTCGTACCGGCGAAATAGAAGGTCCAGGCGATGAAGCCGAATCCGGCGAGGGTTACGATCGCCAGACGCCAGCCGCGCGGAATCGGCAAAACCCGGCCGAGCAGCCGCGTGCCGCCGTCGAGGATGACTGCGAACACCAGCCCGCCAATGATCAGCAGGATCGGCTGCGCCAGCACCACCAGCCCGGCCACTGCGAGCGCCAGGCCGATCCACACCATCGCCCGTCGTGCTTCGATGCGGACCTGCAAATTGGACAGATCGGCCGGGCCGGGCTGTTCGACATGGCCGGTTGGCCCGGCCTTGCCGGGCCGTGGCTTGGCCTCGCTCACTGCCGCGCCTTGTCCGGGTGAAGCGACGTGCCGGCGCGGCCGCCGCGGAACGCCGGAACCCAGGTCAGCGGGTTGGCGATCTGCGTGGTGCCGTCGAGACTGAAGGTGATGAACTCGGCGCGACCGCCGAT
This sequence comes from Sphingomonas sp., assembly GCF_013816785.1. Classification (GTDB taxonomy): domain Bacteria; phylum Pseudomonadota; class Alphaproteobacteria; order Sphingomonadales; family Sphingomonadaceae; genus Sphingomicrobium. The sequence goes on from NZ_JACDDV010000045.1 coordinate 5,148, forward strand.
ATTCTCCCACGGCACCGGCCCCCCGAGCCCGCGGTTAGGAGGGCCGAGCGAATAGCGGCTGTCGCTGCTATGGTCGCGGTTGTCGCCCATCAGGAAGACATGGTCGGCGGGCACTTTGACCGGGCCGTAATCGTCGCCGGGGCTGACCCCGTCCTCGACCGTATTGTAGCTGACCCCGTTGGGCAGGGTTTCGCGCACGATCGGCAGGCGGCAATAGACGCCGTTGCCAATCTCTACTCGCCGGTCCCAGAAATTCTCGTAGCCGCACGGCGCATTGGCATCGACCGGAATCATCGCTGACGGGCGGATGACGGCCGGAACCCGCCGGCCGTTGAGGATCAGGCGGCCGCCACGCATCTCGATCGTGTCGCCGGGCAGGCCGATGACGCGCTTGATATAATCCTCGCTGCCGCCGGGCGGAGTGACGATCACCACATCGCCCCGCTCCGGCAAATGCCCCAGCAGCCGCCCGCGCCAGTGAGGAAGGATGTGGAAGCTGGGCGACACCCACGACCAGCCATAAGGAAATTTGGTAACCACCAGCCGGTCGCCCGTGAGCAAATTGGGCATCATCGATTCGGACGGGATGTAGAACGGCTTGGCGATGAAGCTGTGGAAGGCGAGGACCGCGGCCAGCACCCAGAACAATCCCTTGGCTTCGCGCCACATGACGCTGCCATGGCTTTCCTTGGCCGGTTTGATCTCGCTCGGCGGGCCCGCCACGGCGGGGTCGGCTTCGGCACGCTCGGACAATCAGGGCTCCATCTTGCGGGCGGAGAGGATGACGAACGCCTGCGCCCAGGGATGGTCGTCGGTCATCGTCAAAAATATCTCAATGGCGTGGCCCGGCGGGGCGAGGGCGTCAAGCCGCGCCTTGGCCCCTCCGGTCAGTGCGAGGGTCGGCTGGCCCGACGGTGCGTTGACCACGCCGATGTCCTTCATGTGGACGCCGCGCTTGAAGCCGGTACCGACCGCTTTGGCAAAAGCCTCCTTGGCGGCAAAGCGCTTGGCCAGCGTGCCGGCGCGGGTGAACGGCCGCCGCTCGGCCTTGGCGCGCTCAATCTCGGTAAACACGCGGGCGAGGAAACGCTCGCCGAAGCTGTCGAGCGACTTCTGGATGCGCTCGATGTTGCACAGATCTGACCCGATACCGATGATCATGTTTACCTCTCCCATCTAGGGAGAGGGAGGGAGGCGCGCAGCGCCGGAAGGGTGAGGGGCTGCAAGGATGGCGGCAGCATGCCCTCACCCTCCCCCCGCTTCACGGCGAGTTTCATCGCGCCGCATCCATCAACGCCCGCATCCGCCCGACGCTCGCCTCGAACCCGGTGAAGATCGCTTCGCCCACCAGGAAATGGCCGATGTTGAGTTCCGCTAGCTGGAGAATCGCGGCGACGGGTGCGACATTGTCGAAGGTCAGGCCGTGGCCGGCGTGCGGCTCGATGCCGTTCTTGGCGGCGAGCGCGGCGGCGTCGGACAGGCGTTTCAACTCCACCGCGCGTTCCTCGCCCTCGGCTTGGGCGTAGCGCCCGGTGTGGAACTCGACCACCGGCGCCCCGAGCCGCAACGCTGCCTCGACCTGCGGCTCGCTAGGTTCGATGAACAGGCTGACGCGGATGCCGGCATCGCCCAGCCGCGCGACGAAGGGCGCGAGCGTGTCGAACTGACCGACCGCGTCGAGCCCGCCCTCGGTGGTCCGTTCCTCCCGCTTTTCGGGAACGATGCAGGCCGCGTGCGGCCGGTGGCCAAGCGCGATCGCCAGCATCTCCTCGGTCGCCGCCATCTCCAGATTAAGCGGCAGGTCGATCTCGGCCATCAGGCGGTCGATGTCGCGATCGGTGATGTGGCGCCGGTCCTCGCGCAGGTGCGCGGTGATACCGTCGGCGCCGGCTGCGGCGGCGGCATGCGCGGCGCGCAGCGGGTCGGGATGGTCGCCCCCCCGCGCGTTGCGGATGGTCGCGACATGATCGATGTTGACGCCGAGGCGCAGCATCAGCCGGCGCGGCTCCCCGGCTTGATCGCGGGGATGGCCGCCAGCGCGTCGGGCAGGTCGTCGGCGGAATAGGCCGGCACGTCGATGCGGATCAGCGGGACGAACGGCACGCCGAGTTCGACGGCGCCGCCCGACCGGTCAACCAGGCTGGCGGCGGCGAGGACGTTGCCGCCGGCCGTCTCGATCGCGGCGATAGCCTCCTTCGACGACAGGCCGGTGGTGACGACGTCCTCGACCATCAACACGCGCTCGCCCGGCGTCAGGGCGAAGCCGCGGCGCAGACCGAACACCCCGTCGGGCCGCTCGACGAACATCGCCCGCTTGCCCAGCGCGCGGCCCATCTCATGGCCGATGATCACCCCGCCCATCGCCGGGGAGACGACCGCGTCGATGGACTCGCGCAACTCTGCTGGGATCTTCTGGGCCAGTGCACGCGCCAGCCGCTCGGCGCGCGCTGGGTCCATCAGCACCCGGGCGCATTGCAGGTAACGCGGGCTGCGCAGGCCCGACGAGAGGATGAAATGCCCCTCGAGCAACGCCTCCGCATCGCGGAATTCCGCCAATATCTCGTCGTCGGTCACAGCGCCTCCGTTCGGTCGTTGCGGGCCGGAATAGGCCCGGCCGACGGACCTCGCAACCGCCCGCGATACCGGAGCGACGCGGCGCTTGAGGCAGGCGAATGTCCCGCCTATAAGGCCGCGAATTTCGGACCCGCCGACGCGGCGGGACCTGCCTTTCATAACCCAAGCAACCGGGGTGACGATGAAGATTTTGGGATTGGTGCTCGCCGTTGCGGCCGCCGGATTGATGCCTGCCGCTGGGAGCGCCCAAGCGCCGGCCGCTGGGCGGCAGGCGACGGCGGCGGCTCCGGTTCCAGTTTCGGCTCCGGCCGTTGCCGCAACGCCCGCAGCGGCTCCGGTTCCGGCGAATGCCGCGACGCCCGCCACAGCTCCAGCGGCTCCACCGATCGATTATGCCGCCGCCAGCCCGCATTTCGGGGTTCCCGACGGCAGCAAAGGTATCCAGCCACAGGTGACCGCGATCGGCCAGCGTGCCGAGGCCTTCCATAATGGCCCGCTGCTGCTGATGTGCGCGGTGATCAGCCTGTTCGTGCTGCTGCTGCTGGGCTACACGATGGTCAAGTTCCGCCGCGGCGCTAACCCGACCCCGTCGCGGACCAGCCACAACACGACAATCGAGGTCATCTGGACGGTCGTTCCGGTGCTGATCCTGGTCGCCATCGCGATCCCGTCGATCCGCCTGATCCGCGCCCAGTACAGCCCACCGCCGGCCGACGTAACGATCAAGGTGGTCGGCAACCAATGGTATTGGACTTATCAATATCCCGATAATGGCGGGATCGAGATCGTGTCGAACATGCTGAAAGAGCAGAAGGACGTGAAGCCGGGCGAGCGGTTCCGCACCGACGCCGACGGCCCGCCCTTGCTCGCCGCCGACGAGCGGATGGTGATCCCGGTCGGCAAGGTGGTCAAGTTCATCATCACCTCAACCGACGTCATCCACAGCTTCGCCGTCCCGGCCTTCTGGACCAAGATGGACGCCAACCCCGGCCGCCTCAACGAGACCTGGGTCAAGGTCGACCGGCCGGGCGTCTATTTCGGCCAGTGCAGCGAATTGTGCGGCGCGCGCCACGGCTTCATGCCGATTGCGGTCGAGGTAGTGCCGGAGGCGACCTTCAACGCCTGGCTCGCCTCGAAGGGCGGCACGCCCAAGGGCGTCAAGCCGTCGACCGAAAAAGCGCCGGCCGAAGCCGTTGCGGCGAGCCCGGCGAACGACACGACGGCCATCGAGCAGCCAGCACTGAACCAGGCCGCCACGGCCCAGAATAATTAAGCGGAAACGAGAGTCTGATGAGCACCATTCCCGCCGATGCACTGTCGCTGCAAGTCCATGGGGAGCATGACTCCCACGCGCATGCCGATCACAAGCCGGGCTTCTTCGCCCGCTGGTTCATGTCGACCAATCACAAGGACATCGGCACGCTCTACCTGATCTTCGCGATCGTCGCGGGGATCATCGGCGGCGCGGTGTCGGGCATCATGCGCGCCGAACTGGCCGAGCCGGGCATCCAGATTCTGACCCAGGGCTGGCCGCTCGGTGCCGGCGCCGGCGCCAGCTTCGACGAGGCGCTCCACCACTGGAATGTGCTGATCACCGCCCACGGGCTGATCATGGTTTTCTTCATGGTCATGCCGGCGATGATCGGCGGGTTCGGCAACTGGTTCGTCCCGCTGATGATCGGCGCGCCGGACATGGCCTTCCCGCGCATGAACAACATCTCGTTCTGGCTGCTGGTGCCGGCGTTCCTGCTGCTGCTCGGATCGTCGTTCGTCAGCGGAGGCACCGGCCTTGGCGCGGGCACCGGGTGGACCGTTTACGCTCCGCTTTCGACCTCGGGCTCGTCCGGGCCGGCGGTCGATATGGCGATCTTCTCCTTGCACCTCGCGGGCGCGAGCTCGATTTTGGGCGCGATCAACTTCATCACGACCATCTTCAACATGCGCGCGCCGGGGATGACCCTGCACAAGATGCCGCTGTTCGTCTGGTCGATCCTGGTCACCGTGTTCCTGCTGCTGCTCGCGCTGCCGGTCCTCGCCGGGGCGATCACGATGCTGCTCACCGACCGCAACTTCGGCACGACCTTCTTCGACGCCTCGGGCGGGGGCGATCCGGTGCTGTATCAGCATTTGTTCTGGTTCTTCGGCCACCCCGAGGTCTACATCATGATCCTGCCCGGCTTCGGCATGGTCAGCCAGGTCATCGCCACCTTCAGCCGCAAGCCGGTGTTCGGCTATCTCGGCATGGCCTACGCCATGGTCGCGATCGGCGTGGTTGGGTTCGTCGTCTGGGCCCACCACATGTTCACGATCGGCATGGACGTGAACACGAAAATGTATTTCACCGCCGCGACGATGATCATCGCGGTACCCACCGGCGTGAAAATCTTCTCGTGGATCGCGACCATGTGGGGCGGATCGATCAGCTTCGAAACCCCGATGCTGTGGGCGATCGGCTTCATCTTCCTGTTCACCGTCGGCGGCGTCACCGGCGTCGTCCTCGCCAACGGCGGCGTCGATAACTACATGCACGACACCTACTATGTCGTCGCCCACTTCCACTATGTGCTGAGCCTCGGCGCGGTGTTCGGCATCTTCGCCGGTTTCTATTACTGGTTCCCGAAGATGAGCGGCCGGATGTACAATGAGCTGCTCGGCAAGATGCACTTTTTCATCATGTTCATCGGCGTGAACCTGATCTTCTTCCCGCAGCATTTCCTCGGCCTCGACGGCATGCCTCGCCGCATCCCCGACTATTCGCCGGCCTTCTCCTACTGGAACAAGATTTCCAGCATCGGCTATGCGGTGATGGCGATCGGCATGATCATCTTCTTCGTCAACATGATCTGGTCGATGCTGGCCGGCAAACAGGCCCCCGACAACCCCTGGGGTGAAGGCGCGACGACGCTCGAATGGACCCTGTCCAGCCCGCCGCCGTTCCACCAGTTCGAGACCTTGCCGAAGATCGACTAGCTAGCCTCCCCTCCCGCTCGCGCGAGGGGAAGAGCCGCAAGGCGGCGAAGGGGAGGGCCTGTCTAGGGTCTTTCGGCGACTAACATTCCCTCCCCAACCCCTTCCGCGAGCGGGAAGGGAGAGCGCGTAGAACCGACGCAGTCCGGCCGGCCTGCTGCGGAGCAGACATGATCGACGGAGTGGATTCTCTCCCCGACGGCCGCCGCGAGCAAATGCCCGCTTTCGAACCTTTCCGTACATCAGGTCTAGTTCTGCTTCCCTCCGTGGCCGGCATTCGGTTCCCGCTATCGAGAGCAACCTGATCAGAGGCAGCGGGTGATAATCGGTTCAGCTCCGCGCCGGAGCGTGAAAGGTCCGAGCAGGATTCCATTCTCCACGCGCCCCTGCAAGCTCATGGCATTGCCTCCGACGCTGCCACTGTAGTGGACGCGGTAGCTCGGTAGTTGTTGTCCTTCGATCGCCGGGCCACCCCTCCCTGGGGTGTGGGTACCCTCTGCAATAAAGGAGCCGTCGCGATTCATCATCAGCGGACCAATCATGGTTCCCGCCGCGCAATCATACTCGAGCGTGCCACCAGCGGACGTAAGGCTTAAGTGCAGGTGCTTGCCGCCCCACGTACCCGTGACCGGAACGACCGCAGCTGGCACCGCCGCACAAGCGGCGAGTAGCGGAAGGGCGAAGAGCAGGCCACGATTCATGAACGGTTAACGTCAGAAGCTCGCCTTTCGTTTCGAGGCGCGCTGCTAATGTCCGCTTTCCACCCACGCTGCCGTTCCATTTTTCGCTGTCCTACACGCGCCCGATCGTGCCACCACGGCCTCGGCTCTTTCTCGACATCAGGATCAACGGCTCCGCGCACGCACGTAGTGGGACTTTTGCGACTTTCCGAGCACCTTCTCTACCATCGCGAATGCCCCCGTCACCGCGAACATTGGGAACATTCGCTGCTGAACGGCACTTTCCGATCCGCCTCTTTTCCTCATCTCCGCAACCCCCTATAGGCGCGGGCGTGATCAGCGCTTTGCTTCCCGCCAGCACCTCGATTCCCGCCGACTGGCGCGACCTTCTCGCGCTGACCAAGCCGCGCGTGATGACCCTGGTCGTGTTCACCGGGCTCGCCGGGCTGCTCGCCGCGCCGGTATCGGTCAATCCGGTGTTGGGGTTCGCCGCGGTGCTATGCATCGCGCTTGGCGCAGGGGCGGCGGGGGCGCTCAACCAATGGTATGAGGCCGACCTCGACGCCAAGATGAAGCGAACCGCCAGTCGCCCGCTTCCGGCCGGACGGATGACGCGCCAGACCGCGCTCCACTTCGGCGTTGGCCTCGCCGCATTCTCGGTGATCCTGATGGATCTCGCCGCTAATCATCTCGCGGCGGCGATCCTCGCCGTCTCGATCCTGTTCTACGTGCTGGTCTATACCGTCTGGCTCAAACGGCGGACCGCGCAAAACATCGTCATCGGCGGCGCCGCCGGAGCCTTCCCGCCGCTGATCGGCTGGGTCGCGGCGACCGGCGACATTAGTGCGCTGCCGGTGCTGTTGTTCGCGATCATCTTCCTGTGGACCCCGCCGCATTTCTGGGCGCTGTCGCTGTTCATCAAGACCGATTATGCCGCCGCCGGGGTGCCGATGCTGCCGGTAGTCGCGGGCGTCACCACCACCCGGCGCCAGATATGGCTCTACACCATCCCGATGATCCCCGCGGCGGTTGCGCCATGGGCCATGGGCCTGACCGGCTGGGTCTATGGTGCGGCCTCGATCGCATTGAATGCGGTGTTTCTGCTGTTCGCGCTGGCGGTGCTTGCCAACAAGGCTACCGAGCCCGCCGCGATGAAGCCGGAAAAGCGGCTGTTCGCTTTCTCGATCCTCTATTTGTTTGCGCTGTTCGGCGCGCTGGTTGTCGACCGCTGGGTGATCGGATGAGCGAGAATGACGAGATCATCCGCAAGCGCCAGCGCGATCGGGCGCGCATCATGGCGCTACTGCTCGGCCTGTTCGTGGTGCTGATGTTCGCCATCACCATCGCCAAGATGGGCATCAACCGATGAGCGGCAACCGGTGAGCAGCGTTGCCGCCAAGAACCGTAGCGTCGGTTTTCGTGCCGCTTTGTTCGGGCTGGCGATGCTGGCGGTCGCCTTCGCCTCCGTGCCGCTCTACCGCATTTTTTGCCAGGTGACCGGGTTCGACGGCACCACCCAGCGCGCCGAAGCGGCGCCGGGCGCGGTCGCGGGGCAGATCGGGGTGCGGTTCGACGCCAATATCTCGCCGATGCTACCGTGGAAGTTCGTCCCCGAGCAGGAGACGGTGCGGATTCATCCGGGCCAGCGCACGACCATCTACTTCGACGCCACCAACTACACCGCGCGCAACACCACCGGGCAGGCGGTGTTCAACGTCTCGCCGGCGCAGGCCGGACCTTATTTCAGCAAGATCGCCTGCTTCTGCTTCACCGAGCAGACGCTCAAACCCGGCGAGAAGGCGCGCATGCCGGTGGTGTTCTTCGTCGATCCCAAGATCCGCGAGGACGAAGCCACGCGCGACATCGACGAAATCACTTTGTCCTACACATTTTACCCGGTGGAAAATCCGGCGAGCGGCGGCTAGAGCCGCTGGCAATCATCTAGGAACGAGCAACATGGCGTCGACCAAGAACCACGATTACCACATCCTTCCGCCCGACCAGTGGCCGTTGATCGGCGCGACGGCCGCGCTCGCGCTGTTCGGCGGCGCGGTGATGTGGATGCATGCGAATCCCTATGGGAAGTTCGTCTTCGCCCTTGGCGCGCTCGGCGTGATCGTCACCATGTACAGCTGGTGGGCCAACGTCATTCGCGAGGGCAAGGCGGGCGACCATACCCCGGTGGTGCAGCTTCACCTGCGCTACGGAATGATCCTGTTCATTGCGTCGGAAGTGATGTTCTTCGTCGCCTGGTTTTGGGCCTTTTTCTCCTCGTCGATGTTCCCGTCGGCGATGGAAGCGGTTGGTGGGCAATGGCCGCCCAAGGGTATCGAAGTGCTCGACCCGTTCGGCTTCCCGCTGCTCAACACGATGATCCTGCTGTGCTCGGGCACCACCGTCACCTGGGCGCATCATGCGTTGATCCACGGCGACCGTGAGGGACTCAAGAAGGGCCTCATCGCGACGATCCTGCTCGGTATGTTGTTCACGTCGATCCAGGCCTATGAATATATCCACGCGCCGTTCGCCTTCAAAGGCAATATCTATGGCGCGACCTTCTTCATGGCGACCGGCTTCCACGGCTTCCACGTCTTGGTCGGCACGATCTTCCTGATCATCTGCCTGCTGCGCGCGCAGAAGGGCGATTTCACCCCGCGCGCCCATTTCGGGTTCGAAGCGGCGGCCTGGTACTGGCACTTCGTCGACGTCGTCTGGCTGTTCCTGTTCGTCTCGGTCTATGTGTGGGGCGGCTGGGGCGCGCCGGTCCACGGATGATGGAGGCCAAGGCGCGCGCCGGAACGGCCGCGCCGTCGCTGCCCGCGGCGACATTTCAAGGATTGTGCCCGCGCTGCGGGGAGAAAACCCTGTTCGCCGGTGCCGCGCGCATTGCGCCGACCTGCCGCGCCTGCGGGCTTGATTTCGCCGAGTTCAACATCGGCGATGGACCCGCAGCCTTCCTCATCCTGATCGTCGGGGCGATTGTCGCCGTATCGGCCATCGTTCTCGACCAGATCCTATCGCCGCCGTGGTGGGTCCATCTCGTCTGGCTACCGGTAGGGGTTGCGCTGACGCTCTACGGATTACGGCTTGGCAAGGCGGCGCTGCTCTACCAATCGTATCGCCACCAGGCGCGCGAAGGACGGATCGTCAAATGAAGCGCAAGATTCCGATCGTACCCACCTTCATCGTTGCGCTGGCGGTGCTGACGATGATCGCGTTGGGTGTCTGGCAATTGCATCGACGGACCCAGAAGGAGGCCCTGCTCGCGACCTACGCCGCCGCCACCAACAGGCCGCCGATCGGCTGGCCGACCATTCCGAACAAGCCGCCGCTGCCGCTGTTCCGCTCGGCGACCGGCAATTGTCTTGCCGTCACCGGCTTTCGCACCGCGGCGGGCCAGAACCGCCAGGGCGAGCCCGGATACTTGATCATCGCCGATTGCAGGACAGGCGCCGAAGGGCCGGGGATGGCGGTCGAGCTCGGCTGGACCAAGAACCCGAATGGCGGTCGCGACTATCGGGGCGGGCTAGTCAGCGGGGTGATCGCGCCCGACCGGCGAACGCTGATGCGGCTGGTCGCGGCAACGCCCGGTCCGGGCCTGGAGGCGAGCGCCCCGCCGTCGCCCGACATCATCGCCAACAATCATCTGAGCTATGCCGTTCAATGGTTCCTGTTCGCAGCCATTGCGCTGATCATTTACACCCTCGCGCTACGCTGGCGGAAGCCGAGGCAGGCCAAGAATGACGGCTGAGCTGACGCGCCTGCCCAACGGCGTGACCGTCGCGATCGACCCAATGGCGGGAGCGCAGTCGGCCTCGATCGGCCTTTACGCCGCGGTCGGGTCGCGCAGCGAGCCGGCGGGCAAGGGCGGCCTTGCTCATTTGGTCGAGCATATGGTGTTCAAGGGCGCGCGGGGCCGCGATGCCCGCGCCATCGCGGAGGCGATCGAGGACGTCGGCGGCTCGCTCAACGCATGGACCGCGCGCGACCAGACCGTGTTCCATGCGCGCACGCTTAGCCCCGATGCCGGGCTGGCGCTCGAACTGATCGCCGATCTGGTGCGTGCGCCCAGGCTCGACGAGGATGAGCTTGAGCGCGAGAAATTGGTGATCCTGTCGGAACTGGGGGAGTGCCTCGACGCGCCCGACGATTTGATCCACGATTTCCTGTTTGAGGCGGCGTTCGGAACCCAGCCGATCGCGCTTCCAGTGCTTGGCCGCGAACCGTCGATTCGCGCAATCTCCCGCGCCGACTGCACCGGCTGGCTCGAGCAGCAATATCGCCCCGAGCGGTTGGTCATCGCCGCCGCGGGTAAGGTCGATCCCAGCCACATCCTGATGCTTGCCGAAGCGCTGTTCGGGGATCTGGAGCAAGTCGCGCCGCCGGCGATCGCATCGGCGCGGTTCGAGGGTGGCGTTCGCTCCGACCGCCGTTCGTCGGAGCAGGCCCATCTCGCCTTCGCCGCTCCCGGCCTCCCCGCTTCTAATCCCGCCGCTCCTGCGCTGTCACTGTTCGCGCAGGCGGTCGGTGGCGGCATGTCGTCGCGGCTATTCCAGGAACTGCGCGAGGAGCGCGGCCTGGCCTATTCGATCTACGCGTGGACCCAAGGCTTCGCCGAAACCGGCCTGTTCGCGGTCAATTTGTCGACGGACAAAGCCCGCGCCGCCGAGGCGATGACGCTTGCCCGCGACACGGTGGCGCGCGCCGCCGAAGACCTGACCGATGCCGAACTCGCCCGCGCTCGCGCTCAAGTCGAGGCGGGGCTGCTGATGACGCTCGAGACGCCGCCAGGCCGTGCGGATTCGATGGCCCGATCGATCGAGGTTTTCGGCCGCATCATGAGCCTCGACGAGATGCTCGCGGAAATTCGCGCGGTCGACGCGGCCGCCGCCCGCGCCGCCGGGCTGGCGATGCTCGCCGGTCCGCGCGCGCTCGCCTCAATCGGCGGCAAGGTCGCACTGGCGGCATGAGCCTGGGTCCGCTTTCGACCCTGGTCGCAGAGCCGTGGGACGATTGGGGGCTGATCGACTGCGGCGATGGCCGCAAGTGGGAGCGCTACGGCGCGGTCACTGTTGTCCGCCCCGAACCGCAAGCGATGTGGGCGCCCGCGCTTCCCGACTGGTCGCCCGACGCGACCTTCGTACCCGGGTCGGACGAGGAGGGTGGCGGGCGCTGGATCCAGCACCGCCCGGTCCCGTCGAGCTGGCCGCTGGCGCGCGGCAAGGTCCGCTTTCACGCCAGCCTGACCCCGTTCCGCCACCTCGGCTTCTTCCCCGACATGGCCCCGCAATGGGATTTCATGCGGGAGAGGGCGGACAGCGCCGAGGTGATGAACCTGTTCGGCTACACCGGGGTCGGGACGCTGCTGCTGAGCGACGCGGGCGCCAAGCTGGTCCATGTCGATGCCTCGAAAAAGTCGGTCGAAGGCGGGCGAGCCAACGCCACCCTTTCGGGGATGGGCGACCGGCCGATCCGCTGGATCGTCGACGACGCCGCAAAGTTCACCGCCCGCGAGGTCCGTCGCGGGCGGCGCTACGACGGCATATTGCTCGATCCGCCCAAATTCGGCCGCGGGCCCGAGGGCGAGGTGTGGCGGCTCGAGGAGCACCTCGCTCCGCTGCTCGCCGATTGCGTCAAGCTGCTCGACGCAGACAGCCGCTTCCTCGTCCTCACAGTTTACGCCGTGCGCATGTCGGCGCTGGCGATTGGCGAACTGCTGTCGCAACTCACGGCATACCTCGGCGGCACGGTCGAATGTGGTGAGATGGCCGTGCGCGAGGAGGCGAGGGGGCTGCTCCTGCCCACCGCCATTTTCGTGCGCTGGAGTCGCGATTAGGTTCGAGACGCCCGGATCGCCGCGCCGGTAATGAACGGCGCTCCGGCGACCGCCAGCAAGGCGACTGCCGCTTCCAGTTTCAACGCCGCATCGCCCCCCTCCCCGCTCGCCGCCGCGCCGAAGATCAGCAGCGGCACCGCCAGCGGCAGTAGCAGCAGCCCCGCCAGCGCACCGGCGCGGGACAATCCGGTGGTCAGCGCCGCGACCGCGACCGCCAGCGCCGCCAGAGCCGGCGTTCCGATCGCTAGCGCGACAAAACTCCGCTCCAGCGCCGCGCCATCGAGCCCGACTAGCAGGCTGCCGGGCACCGCGGCGAGCAGCAGCAGCGGCCCGAAGGTCAGCCAGTGGCCGATGATCTTGGCCGCGCCGACCATTTCCTCCGAAACGCCGGCCAGCGCCAGTTGATCGAGCACGCCGTCGGCACGGTCGGGCTCGACCAGCCGCTCGATCGGCAGCAGGGCCGCGGTCAGGGCCGCGATCCACAGGGCGCCGCCGCCGATCCGCGCCAGCAACCTGGCGTCGGGCCCGACCGCGAACGGCACGATCGTCGCGACGATCAGGAAGAAGGCGACCGGGAGCCATGCCGCGCCGGCCAGTCCCCGCCGGATTTCGCGGATAATCAGCGCGCCGGTCATCGGCCAAGCTCCAGCGTTCGCCAGTCGCCCGCCAGCTCGGCGTGGCTGGCGGCGAGCACTGCCCCGCCCGAAGCGCGATGGTCGCCAATCGCCGCGTCGAGCCGCGCGGCGCCATCGCGGTCGAGGCCGTTGAGCGGCTCGTCGAGCAGCCACAAAGGCGCGCCGCTCGCCATCACCCGCGCCAGCCGCGCGCGCCTCGCCTGACCGGTCGACAGCAGCCGCACCGGCACCTCGGCCAGCCGATCTAGGTCGAACGCCGCCATCGCTCCGGCTAAGTGAGGGCCTTTCCAGAACCCCAGCGCTCGGCGCAACGGCAACTCTTGGTCGAGCGCCAGCCCCTCGTCGGCCAGCGCCGCCTCGCTCCGCTCGATGCGGCCCACGGTTGGCGTGAGCAGCCCGGCGACGAGCCGGATCAGGCTCGACTTGCCGCTGCCGTTCGGGCCGGTCAGGTGCAACGCCTCGCCCGGCTCTAGCGC
>NZ_JACDDV010000046.1 GCF_013816785.1 Sphingomonas sp.
GCGGCGGCCTGCGGGCCGTAGAGTGCGCAGGCACCGATGACGAACACCAGCAGCCAGCCGAACAATTTGACCCAGTCGATCGCCTCGGGCGCGGCGCCGGCCGGATAGCCGGCGGCGGCGAGGGCGGACTTGAGGTCCGCGCCGGTGCTTGACTTGAGCGCCTTGAGGCCCGGGCCATCGAGGCCCGAACCATCGGGCATGGCGAGCGCGGCCTGGCCGATGCGGATGCGGGTCGCACCGTCGAGGCTGGGTCGCTGCGAATAGCCGATGCCGGTCGAGGCGAGCAGCGACTTGGCGATGTCGCACGGCGACGAGAATTTGGCGGTGCCGACCGGATCGAACTGTACCGAACAGGTGGCGGGATCGGTCTCGATCACCACCGGCGTTCGCGATTGCGCCGCGACCAGCGCTGGGTTCACCGCGTCGGCGATGGCGTGATAGCCGGGGATATAGGCAACCAGCGCCAGTGCCATGCCGCCGACCATCACCTTTTTGCGGCCGACCCGATCGCTGAGCGCGCCGAAAAACACGTAGAGCGGCGCCGAGACGATAGTCATGGCCATAATGACGAGGTTGACCGTCGCCCCGGCCATTCCAAGCGTCTTTTCGAGGAACACCTGGATGTAGAAGAAGGTCGAATACCAAACCGCGCCCTGGCCGGCCATGAAGGCAAAGAAAGCGATCGCGACGATTTTCAAATTGGCGCGGTCGGCGAAGGCTTCGCGGAGCGGCGCCTTGGTAACCGTGCCTTCCGCCTTGATCTTGGCGAAGGCCGGGCTCTCGTCGAGCTTGAAGCGCATCCAGACCGAGATGGCGAGCAGCAGGATCGAGGCGAGGAACGGGACGCGCCAGCCCCAGACAGCGAACGCCTCCTCACCGACGATCGTCCGGGTGACCAGGATCACGCCGAGCGCCCCGATCAGGCCAACTGCGGCCGACGATTGAATCCAACCCGTCGCCCAGCCGCGGCGATGATCCTCGGCATGTTCGGCGACATAGGTTGCCGCCCCGCCATATTCGCCGCCGAGCGCGGTCCCCTGACAAATGCGGAGAAAGATCAGCAGGATCGGCGCCAGCGTGCCGGCCTGCCCGTAGGTCGGCAGCAGGCCGATGGCGAAGGTCGCGCCGCCCATCAGACTGACGGTGGTAAGGAAGGTCGCCTTGCGGCCGATGCGGTCGCCCATCGCGCCGAAGATGATCGCCCCCAACGGCCGGAAGGCGAAGCCCGCGGCGAACAGGCCCAATGCGGCAATCATCGCCGAAGTTGGCTCCAATCCGGCGAAGAATACCTTGGAAATAACCGAGGCGAGCGAGCCGAAAATGAAGAAATCGTACCATTCGAACGCGGTCCCAGCCGACGAGGCGGTGATGACGCGGGCCATCGACCAGGTCTTGGCCGGTTGCGGCATGTGCTTACTCCCCTCAACCTTTTGCGTTTCGCGGCGACCCTAGCGTGCGGAAAGAGGCGCGCAAGCGGCTCGGGTCAGCGCTTTGCGATCCGTTCGTGGACCGAGGCGACCCTCACGCCCCATTTGGTCACTGTCAGGCGGTTGTCGAGCGCGCGGTCGCCGGGCAGGGCGACCAGCCATTGCTCCACCTGCAACCCGCCCTTCATTGGATAGCGAATGCGGATCGCGCGGCCGATGGCGCGGGTGTCGACCGGTCCGGTGGCGTCGGTCAGCCGACCGGCATAGACGCCCTCGCCGGTCCGCCGCATGAGCCAGCGGCGGGTTCGGGGGTCGGCTCCCTCTACAGAAATCCGCTGATTGAGGGTCAGCGTGCCGGCGGGGCCAATCTTGCCGACGCTGTCGACCGACATCGTCCGGTCCGCCTTGAAGATTTGTTCGAGGCTGGCGTCGCCGTGGGTCGAACCGGTGAAGAAGGCAATCGGATCGAACGCCGGGCCTCGCTCGTTAGCGGCCGGCGGCGGTTGAGACGAACAGCCCGCCAGCACGCACACCGCGAAGAGGCCAGCGCGTTTCAAAGCCCCTGGGCCATGTCGATCACGAAGCGGTAACGGACCTCATTTTTTAGCAACCGCTCATAGGCCTCGTTGACCTGGTCCATGCGGATCATCTCGCAGTCCGGATAAATATCCTTCGCGGCGCAGAAATCGAGCATTTCCTGGGTCTCCGGGATGCCGCCGATGGCCGATCCGCCGACCGCGCGATTGTGGCTGATGAGGAGGCCGCCGTGGTAGCCTGGCATCGGCTCGATCGCGCCGACGATGACCATCCGCCCGGCGCGACCGAGCAGCATCAGGTAAGGCTGGATGTCGTGCGCGACCGGGATGGTGTTGAGGATGAAGTTGAAGCGGTTGCCCGCCGCCGCCATTTGCTCGGCGTCGGTCGAGATAATGAGGTCGTGTGCGCCCAACTCGCGCGCGTCAGCGCCCTTGCTCGGCGTCGTGGTGATCATGGTGACATGCGCGCCCATCGCGGCAGCGAGCTTGACGCCCATGTGGCCCAACCCACCTAATCCGACGACGGCGACCTTGCTGCTTTCGCCGACGCCATATTGGCGAAGTGGTGAGTAGGTGGTGATGCCGGCGCAGAGCAGGGGCGCGACGCGGGCGACATCCATTCCCTGCGGCACCGAACAGACAAAATGGTCGCGGACGATGATATGGTCGGAATATCCGCCCTTGGTCAGCGAGCCATCGTGGCGATCCTTGCCGTTGTAGGTGAAGGTCGAGCCGCCGCGCTCGCAGAACACCTCCCAGCCTTCAAGGCATTGGGTGCATTCCATACAGCTGTCGACCATGCACCCGACGGCGACGGTATCGCCGATGGCGTGACGCGTTACCTCAGACCCGACGGCCGTAACGGTACCGACGATCTCATGGCCGGGGATCGTCGGGTAGCGGGTGCCACCCCAATCGTCGCGGCAAGTGTGAAGGTCGCTGTGGCAAATGCCGGCGTGAGTGATCCTGATCGCGACGTCGTTGGGCCGAAGGTCGCGCCGCTCGAAGCTCATCGGCCTAAGCGGTTGGTCCGCCGATTCGGTGCCCCATCCCTTGGCTTGTGTGGGCATGGCGGGTCTCCTTGGCCTGGGCTAGCGCGCGCGCAACAGCACGCGCTGGGCCTGGGTGAGGTGGGGGCGATCAACCATCTTGCCGTCGACCGACAGCACGCCGGCTTCGGGCGCAGCGGCGAACGCATCGACAATGGCGCGGGCGCGATCGATTTCCTGCGGACCGGGCGTGAAGGCGGCGTTGATCGGCGCGACCTGGGCGGGGTGGATGGCGAGCTTGCCGGTGAAGCCTTCCGATGCGGCGGCGCAGGCCTCGGCGGCGAGGCCCGCTTCGTCGCGAAAATCGGCGAACACGCCGTCGACCGGTTGCACCTCGGCGGCCGCCGCACCGGCCAGGCAGAGCGTGCGGGCGAGCCTGTAGGTGAAGGCGATCTCGCCGTCGGGCCCCAATTTGGAGCTGGCGCCGAGGGCCGCCGACAAATCTTCGGCGCCCCAGCTCATGGCGACGAGGCTCGACCCGCATTCACGGTATGACAGCAGCCCGAACAGCGAGGCGGCTGTTTCGGTGACGATGGCGTGGATCGGCAGGCAACGCGGCGCCAGCGCCCCGGCCAGCGTCGCGACATCGGCGCCGCTCTCAGTTTTGGGCAGCACGACGCCGTCGAGATCGAAATCGTCGAGGGCGTCCAGATCTTCGTTATGCGCATCGGTGCCGAGCGGGTTAATCCTTACCCACCGTTGGGGCTGGCCATCGCGCCGGTCGGGCAGCAGGCCGAGCAAGTCGCGCGCCGTCGACTTCTGCGAAGGGGCGACGCTGTCCTCGAGATCGAAGATGATCGCGTCGGCCTCGCTGGCGAGCGCCTTCATCATTTTGCGGTTGCTGTCGGCAGGTACGAACAGCCAGCTACGAGGCGCGCTCATGCCGGCTTTTTGAGCAGCAGCGCGGAGCGGGTGCACTGGCACACCATCTCACCGCGCTGGTTGAAGCTTTGATGGCGCCAAGTGACGATTCCAGCGTTGGCGCGGGACTTGCTGGCGCGGACCGCAGTGCATTCGCTGGTCGAGCGGAGCGTGTCACCGACGAATACCGGCGCGGGAAAGGTCAGCTGGTCATAGCCCAAATTGGCGATTAACGTGCCAAGCGTGGTGTCGGCGACCGAGACCCCGACCATCAGCCCGAAGGTATAGACCGAATTGACGATCGGCCGGCCGAACTCCGATGCCGCGGCGGCTTCATGATCGAGGTGCATCGGCTGCGGATTGTGGGTCAGCGCCGATATCAGTACATTGTCGGTTTCGGTGACAGTGCGCGTGATCGCGTGGGCGATGGTGTCGCCGACCTGCCACTCGTCGAAATAGCGCCCTGCCATGCCGGCCGTCCTAGGGCAGGACGATTGGCTTGTCAGCCCTGGACGGCCGAGCGTTTCAGACGGGCTTTCAATTCGCACATGCCGATACGGTCGACGGCGAGGTCGGGGGCATTGGAACGGGTGACCGCGGCGATATGGCCGAGCATCTGACCGACGATGTCGACGCTCTGCAAAGCGACCGAGTGGCGCATTACCACTGTCACGTCATTAGCCAGCGTGTCGCCCATCGCCTCGATCAGGCGTCGGGCATATTCCAGTTCCTCCGCCAGCCGGAGCCACAGCGCATTGTCGGTCGGCACCAGCGCCGGGTCGGGCGGCGGCGGATCCCGGCGGAGCGGCCGGCGGGGAGCGGGTTCCTCGGCACGAACCTCGGCCTGCATCAAGTCGCACCTCTGCTGAGGCGTCGCGACGCGCAAATGGGCCGGTGCGCCATAATATGTTTGTCCGCTCAAAGCTGGTTTCCTTGTCCCACGCCGCGGCATAGCCAGGATACAGTAAACAAAGGATTTTATAACCGAAACGGAGCTAATATTTCGGCCACAGCCTGGATGATCGCGGCGCCGTCCAAGCGGTAGGCGGCGTAGAGATCTGCGAGAGTGCCGGTCTGGCCGAAGCGATCGACGCCCAAGGGCGCGACCCGCTGACCGATGACCCCGCCGAGCCAGCTTAGCGAGGCGGGGGCGGCGTCGCACAGGGTGACGAGGCCGGCGCCAGGGGCCAGTCGGGAGAGGAGACATTCGACGTGCGACAGCTCGCGCTTGCCACTCCACCGTGCCGCCTGCGCGCCGATCCAGCTGCGGTGGAGGAGATTGGGCGAGGTGACGGCGAGGAGGCCGAGACCGGGGAGGTCGGCGCTAAGTTCTTCCCAGGCCACGAGCGCCTCCGGCATCAACGCGCCCATCGCGACGATCGCCGCCTCGGCGCCTGGTGCAGGCTCACGCAGCCAGTAGCCGCCGGCCAAGGCACCAGCCTTCCACGCGTTGTCGGCTCGCTCGACCTGGCAGACCGAGCGGGTCGAGAGGCGCAAATAGGTCGACTCACCAGCCGAGTCGTCAATCAGGCGGAAAGCTTCCTCCATCATCGCCGCCAGCTCGTCGGCGAAGGCTGGCTCGTAATGGCGAAGGCCAGGTTGGCCGAGCGCGATCAGCGGCGGGTTGATCGATTGGTGCGCGCCACCTTCTGGACCGAGCGTGATGCCCGAGGGTGTCGCGACGAGCAGGAAACGCGCATCCTGGTAGCAGGCGTAGTTGAGGCTATCGAGGCCGCGGGCGATGAACGGATCGTAGAGAGTGCCTACCGGGAATAGCCGCTGGCCGAACAGGTCCCCCGACAGCCCCAATGCGGCCAACATCAGGAAAAGATTGGATTCGGCAATGCCGAGTTCGATATGTTGACCGTGATTTGTCGCTGTCCATTTTTGCGCGCTCGCAATCTTTGTCGCCGCGAAAACGTCGGGGATTTCGCGCCGTTTGAACAGTCCGCGCTGATTGACCCAGGCGCCGAGGTTGGTCGACACGGTGACGTCGGGCGAGGTGGTGACGATGCGGTCGGCCAGTTCGCCGCCGCCCCGCGATAGATCGAGCATGATCTTTCCGAACGCGGCCTGGGTCGATTGTTCGGCGCCCGTCGGGGCGGCGATGGCGGGGATGGCGACCTGGCCGAATGAGCGGCCGCGCTTGTCGCGGCGGATGCGGCTTTGCTCGACCAGCGCCTCGACCGCCGGGCGGACATTGGCACCGATGCCCGCGAACGGCTCCCATTCCTCGCCCTCCGCGATGCCCATCGCGTCGCGCATGGCATGGGCTTGGGTCGGGTTCATCAGGCCCGAATGATTGTCCTTGTGACCGGCGAACGGCAGGCCAAAGCCCTTGATGGTCCAGGCAACGAACAGCGTCGGGACATCATCCTGCGCGGCGTCGAATGCCTCGACCAGCGATTCCATGCAATGGCCGCCAAGGTTGTTCATCAGGCCGTCGAGCGCGATGTCGTCGTGCGCGTTGAGGAATGGGGCCGCCTTCTTGCCGAGGTCGGCGTCGATCCGCGCTCGCCACGCCGCGCCGCCCTGAAACGACAGCGCCGCGAAGTCGGCGTTGGGCAGGGCATCGAGCCAGTCCTCGACCGCCGGTACCTTAGCCAGCGCGGCGGCGAGGCGTTTGCCATAGCGTAGTTCGACCGTGCGCCAGCCGCACGACGCAAAAATCTCGTCGAACCGCTCGAACATCCGGTCGGCCGAGGTCGCGTCGAGGCTCTGGCGATTATAGTCGACGATCCACCACAGGTTGCGGATGTCGTGCTTGTAGCCCTCGATCAGGCATTCGTAGATATTGCCTTCGTCCAATTCGGCATCGCCGATCAGCGCCACGAACCGTCCGCGATCCTCTTCGGCCAGCTTATCGTGGGTGGTGAGATAATCCTGCACCAGGCTGGCAAAGGCGGTGATCGCCACGCCGAGCCCGACCGACCCCGTCGAAAAATCGACCGGGATCTGGTCCTTGGTCCGGCTGGGATAGCTTTGCGCGCCGCCGAAGCCGCGGAAGTTCCGCAACTGCTCAAGATTCTGCGAACCCAGCAGATAATGGATTGCGTGCAAGACCGGTCCTGCATGCGGCTTGACCGCGACCCGGTCGTTCGGACCGAGCGCGTGGAAATAGAGTGCCGCCATGATCGCCGTCATCGAAGCGCAACTCGCCTGATGCCCGCCGACCTTCAGCCCGTCGGCGGATTCGCGGACATGGTTGGCATGGTGGATCGTCCACGCCGACAGCCAGCGCAGCTTGTCGTCGAGGATATTGAGGGCGTCGATGTTAGGAGGAGTTTTCTTCAACATAAGCGACGCAATAACGTCACGAATCGCGAGCGTCACCCAAATGTCCTCTAAGGGTGGAAAGCGGACGTTCGGGACCGCGCGCTGATCTACCGCAAATGCAACTCGACTGCCATTCACGCCAGTCCTATGGAGC
Organism: Sphingomonas sp.; assembly: GCF_013816785.1. Taxonomy (GTDB): domain Bacteria; phylum Pseudomonadota; class Alphaproteobacteria; order Sphingomonadales; family Sphingomonadaceae; genus Sphingomicrobium. The sequence continues at coordinate 7,304 of NZ_JACDDV010000046.1, forward strand.
TTCGACCAATCGATCGGTAATTAAGGCGTTTCTTAAGCACGCCGGCCCAGCCGATGTGCCGCGCGCCACCATTTGCGCAAGACTCCGCAAAGACTCCCAAGATTACTTGATTGTCGAATAGAGTCGGTCACCCGGCGCATCCACGTCGCGCATCCTTTCGCTTACTCGACCGTTCTATTGTCGAAGGCGCGGGCAAACGCTTTCCTACTTTGAGGAGAGCAAGATGACCTTATTGAACCAAGCGACGCGAGTGCGGCTCGCGGCGGCGATCGGCCTCGTAGCGCTCACCATGGTTCCCGCATCGGCGCAGAGCCCGACGCCGCGAATGAGCGAGAGCGAGATGCGCACCATGTTGGCGAACTGGCCAAAGAGCGCGCAAATGGCGGCCGCCGACATGATGAAGAAATATGGCCTGCCGCAGGAAGTGACCGCGACGATGCTCAAGTGGCGCAACAATGGGCCATGGAAATACACCATGATCTCGAATTACGAGACCCCGCACCGCTTCCCAGCGCCGCACCCCGATGTGATGACGCAGGCCATCGATTATCGGGTGCCAGCCGCAATGTTCGACGATCTGGCAGCTTATGATGGCAGCGTCACGGCCGATCGCACGCAAGGTCATCTTGCCGCTCGTTGCGACAAGGAAGCGGCCAACTTTCTGGCCATCAACCTTGCCAATGATGTAGTCACTCGCCGCAAGAGCGTCTCTTTGGCTCGCGCTTATTATGCACGCGCGATCAGCACTTTCAAGAAAACAGGCCGCATGGATCCGTATATGCAACAGCTGCAGTTCACGCCGCCACGGAGCGCTAACGATCCGGACATACCCGCCAGAATGTAGTTGGCTCACGGTTCCGTCATTCGGCACCGATGGTCGCGACAAGCGTGGTCGTTGACCCCCCGGGAGTCGCCTGAATCGCCTGCGACCTTCCTAGTAAGCACTAGCTTCGCTGCCGTTAGGGTTGAGCGATCCTGTTCGTCCATAAAGCGTATGTGTCGAAACCTATCTGAAGGACGTATTGGGCTTCATCGGGGTCACCCCCGAATTCATCCGCGCCGATGGCCTCGCGGTCGGTCCCGAGCAGCGTGACGCGGGAATTGCCAACGGGCTGAGCGAAATTGAACGGCTTGCGGCGTGATCGGTGGCCCAAATTGGAAAACGCCCCAGGGATGCAATCAAGGATGCCTGCGCCGTTGACGACCCCGGACGCGCAAATTAGGGCGGCGAGATGAAAATCGCTCGTCGTTCCGCCATCGAATCCACCTCCCGTCGACACCAATCCTGGCCGCTGGCCCTTTTCGTGCTGCTGATGGCCCTGGCCGCCGGCCCTGCGCTGGCCAAAAATGCCGCGCCGGCCGCGACTCAAACCGGGATCCCGCTCAATGCGTCATGGAAACAGAAGCTCTACGCTTTTGCTCGCGGCAAATTAATTCATCCCGCTTGGGGCTGGAGTCATTCGGAGCGAGATTTCCGACTGGCGTCGGAGATCGCCGCAAGGGGAGGGCTGGCGGTCGACAAAGACGTGCTGTTCGCCGCCGCCTTCACACACGACATCGGTGCGATCGGCGAGTTTGAGAAGGATGGCGTCGACCATGCCGTGCGATCGATCGAAATCGCCGAGCCGCTGCTGCGCGAGATGGGCTTTCCGGTCCAGAAAATCCCCGCAGTCAGCGAAGCGATCCTTGGCCATATGCACGATAAGGTGCCGGGACGCCGGAATGAATCCGTCGTGTTGCATGATGCGGACACGGTCGATTTTCTCGGCAATGTCGGCATTGCTCGCCGCCTTTCGGTCACCGGCACGTCGCCGGATTATGCCGGTGGGCTAGCCAAAATTCGCGAATTCGCCGACAAATTGCCAGGGCGGCTGGTGACGGCCACGGCCAAACGCATGGCCGCTCCCAGAGTGATGGAAATGCGCCGTTTCCTGTTCCAGATCAAAGCCGAAACCGCCAACGGACAATTGCCGTAGCTCTCTGCGCGGCGGTCAATAAACCTGAAGCTTGCGGCCGACTAGTGTCACGCCGAAAGCAGCCGTAGCGGGTTCTCGATCAGGGCCTTCATCGCTTGCAGGAAATTGGCGGCGTCCCAGCCGTCGACGACGCGGTGGTCGCAGCTGAGCGACAGGTTCATCAGCTTGCGCGCCTCCAATTCGTCATCGACGATGACCGGCATTTCGCGGACCTTATTGACCGCGATGATTGCCACTTCGGGGCGGTTGATGACCGGGGTCGAGGTGACGCCGCCCATCGGGCCGAGGCTCGACAAGGTAATGGTCGATCCCATCAGCTCGTCCCGGCTGGCTTTCCCTGAGCGCGCGGCCTCAGCGAGGCGGCCGATCTCGCGGGCGAGCTGCCACACCGATTTGGACTGAGCGTCGCGGATCACCGGCACCATCAACCCGCCCGGTGTCTGGGTCGCCATCCCGAGGTGCATCGCGCCGTGGCGGGTGAGCTGCATAGCGTCGTCGTCGAAGGTCGCGTTGAGCATCGGCCAATCGGTGATCGCCTTGCCCATGGCGGCGATCAGGAACGGCAGCAGCGTCAGCTTGGGATTGTCGCCGCGGTCGGCGTTCATCATCGCGCGTGTGTCTTCGAGGTCGGTGACGTCATATTCTTCGACCAGAGTGAAATGCGGGATGCGGCGCTTGGCCTCCTGCATATTCTCGGCGATCTTGCGGCGCAGGCCGACGACCTTGATGGTTTCGTCGGCGCGCATGGGGGAGGCGCCGTGGCGGACACCGCCGCCGTGGTAGAGCAAGTAGGCGTCGAGATCGGCGTGGCGAACGCGGTCCGAGGTGGTCTTCACCTCGGCAAGGTCAATGCCGAGATCGCGCGCGCGTTGGCGCACCGCTGGCGAGGCCAAGACTCCCCTCTCGCTTGCGGGAGGGGCTGGGGATATTCCCTTCGAGGTCGCGGCCTTTTGGACAGGCCCACCCCTCTCATCCCCTCCCGATCGCGGGAGGGGAGGCTTTGGCGCAGCCTCTTCATCCAGCGTCGGATTGGCCCGCTCCATCGCCCCGGTCGGCTTGACCGCGCCGTCGGCCAGGGCGATCTCGTCAGATGCTGTTCCAGCGGACCCGCCGCTGCTCGCGATGCCCCCGGCATCGCTGCGCTGCTCCGTCTCTATCTCGACCAGCACCGAACCGATCGCAATCTGATCACCGACTTCGCCGGCCAGTTTGGTGACGGTGCCCGCGACCGGGGATTCCATTTCGACCGTCGCTTTATCGGTCATGATGTCGGCGAGCTGCTGATCTTCCCCGATCACATCGCCGACCTTGACGTGCCAGGCGACGATCTCGGCTTCGGCGATGCCTTCGCCGATGTCGGGGAGCTTGAATTTGTAGATGCTCATGCGGCCATGACTTTCTTGAAGGCATTCTTCAACCGGATCGGACCGGGGAAATAAACCCACTCATAGGCGTGCGGATAGGGCGTGTCCCACCCCGCGACGCGTTCGACCGGGGCTTCCAAGTGATAAAAACAGCGCTCCTGCACCAGCGCCGAAAGCTCCGCGCCGAAGCCTGAGGTGCGGGTGGCCTCCTGGACGATCAGGCAGCGGCCGGTTTTCCTGACCGATCGTTCGATCGCCTCGATGTCGAGCGGGATCAGGGTGCGCAGGTCGATGACCTCGGCGTCGATGCCATTCTCCTCGACCGCGGCGAGGGCGACATGGACCATCGTGCCGTAGGTCAGCACGGTCAGCGCCTCGCCCGGCCGGACGATGGCCGCCTTGCCGAGCGGAACGACATAATGGCCGTCGGGCACTTCGCTTTCGGCGCGCTTGGCCCAGGGGGTGACCGGACGGTCGTGGTGGCCGTCGAACGGGCCATTATAGATCCGCTTGGGCTCGAAAAAGAGCACGGGGTCGGGGTCCTCGATCGCGGCTATGAGAAGCCCCTTGGCATCGTAGGGGTTGGATGGGATCACGGTCTTGATGCCCACGACATGGGTGAACAGCGCTTCGGGCGACTGGCTGTGGGTCTGGCCGCCGAAGATGCCGCCGCCATAGGGCGAGCGGATGACCAACGGCATCGGCCATTCTCCGGCGGTGCGATAGCGCATCTTGGCGACTTCGCTGACGATTTGATCGTAACCGGGGTAGATATAGTCAGCGAACTGGATTTCGACGACGGGCTTCAGGCCATAGGCAGCCATCCCGATTGCGGTGCCGATAATTCCGCCTTCGCTGATCGGCGCGTCGAAGCAGCGGGTCTTGCCGAACTGTTTCTGCAATCCCTCGGTCGCCCGGAACACACCGCCGAAATAGCCGACGTCCTCGCCATAGACGACCACATCGGGGTCGCGCGCCATCATCACTCGGTGGGCGTCGTTGATCGCCTGGATCATGTTGCGACCCGTAGTTTTGACGGCGCTCATGACGGTTCGCGGCCGAGATATTCGCGCGCTTCGGCCAGCGCCAGGTCGCGCTGTTCGGCGAGGTGCCACGGGGTGACGGCGTAAACGTCTTTGAACATCGAGGGGATGTCGTCGAAGCCCTGCTGCGGCAGAATGCCCTGTTTCTCCGCTTCCTTCTGTGCGGCGCGGACGGTGGCATCGATTTGCTTGTCGAGCGCCGCGTCGCGCTCATCGTCCCATTCGCCAAGTGCCACCAGGTGCGCCTTCAGCCGCGCGACGGGGTCGCCGAATGGCCACTGCTCGGCCTCGCCCTTGGGACGGTATCCGGTCGGGTCGTCGGAGGTCGAATGACCCTCGGCGCGGTAGGTGAAATATTCGATCAGGGTCGGGCCCTTGTTGATCCGTGCGCGCTCGACCGCCCAGCGGGTCGCGGCATAAATGGCGAGCGCGTCATTGCCGTCGACGCGCAGCCCGGCGATGCCATAGCCGACCGCGCGCGCGGCGAAGGTCGCCTGCTCGGCCCCAGCGATGCCGGAAAAGCTGGAGATCGCCCACTGGTTGTTGACCACAGCGAGGATGACTGGTGCCTGGTAAACCGCGGCGAAGGTGAGGGCCGAATGAAAGTCGCCTTCCGCCGTTGCGCCGTCGCCGATCCAACCCATGGCGATGCGGCTGTCGCCCTTGATCGCCGACGCCATCGCCCAGCCGACCGCCTGCGGATATTGGGTGCCAAGATTGCCCGAGATCGAGAAGAAGCCATGCTTCTTGTCCGAATACATGATCGGCAACTGGCGGCCTTTGAGCGGGTCGCCCTGGTTCGAGTAGATCTGACACATCATCGTCACCAGCGGATAGCCGCGCGCAATGAGCAGGCCCTGTTGGCGATAGGTCGGGAAGTGCATGTCCTCCGGATCCATCGCGGCGGCGGCGGCGACCGCGATCGCCTCCTCCCCGGTGCACTTCATGTAGAAGCTGGTCTTGCCCTGCCGCTGCGCGCGATACATGCGGTCGTCGAACACCCGCACGGTCTTCATGTCGGTCAGCATCTTGCGCAGCGTTTCGGGGTCGAGCTTTGGATCCCACGGTCCAACCGCCTGGCCGTCACCGTCGAGCACGCGGACGAGGTGGGTGGTGAGCGGGTGAGTTTCTTCCGCGCTGGCTGCGACATCGGGCCGCTGCGCCTCGCCGGCCGCGGGCACTTTGATTTTCGAGAAGTCGGGCGCGTCGCCCGGCCGGTAAGCTGGTTCGGGCACATGCAGCGCCAGCGCCGGCCGGTTGGGGCGGGGGGAAGCTTTATCGCTCATTGCTCGCCGCTTAGTGCGGAGCGGGCATGGGAGCAACTGTCGGGCGTTGCCGGCCGCCAGCTCCTTCGTTCTCTACCCTTCCGCTACCACTCGCTACTCCACCGTTCGTCGAATTGACGGGCGGCGGCGCGAAGCGCTAGGGCGCGCGTCATGCCCGACGCCAAAAAGCCCTTCCCCGATCGCCTCTCGCTCGACGCGCGCAGTCCCTATTTCGACCAAGAGGTGTTGGCGCAGGGGGTCGGCATCCGCTTCAATGGGGCGGAGAAGACAAATGTCGAGGAATATTCAATTAGCGAAGGCTGGATCCGCGTAGCGGCCGGCAAGAGCCGCGATCGCTTGGGCAACCCGATGACGATCAAACTAAAGGGCAAAGTCGAGCCCTATTACAATGGTGAGGGCATCGACGAAAAAGACCCCGGCGCGGACGCCGAGGCCTGATCTTCTAGCGATGATCGCCGCTTAGACCGCGCCGCGCCGGCTGCGGCGGCGGTCGTAGAGTTTTTTCGCGACCCAGCCCGCGCCGAGCGCCAGCCCAAGCGGGCCGAGCCCGCGCCGGGCGATAGCCGGAATGGCGGCACCGATTATCGCGCCCTTGGCGCCCGAATTGCGGCCCGCGATCTTTTCGCCGGCGATGGCTCCCAAAATCTTGCCCAGCATGATGGTCCTTTCCGAATGAATAAATTCAAACGCTAAGCGAACAGAGCAACCGCGCGGTTCCGCGCTGGACTTGGTCGAAAATCCCAATGCTCGGTAGGATATTCCGCCAACTTTCGCGCAGATGAACGGCTGGCGCCTCAATTTTCCCGGAAAACTGCAATTGGCACAACCCTTGTAAAGAATGAGGCATGAACAGCGGTTCATCGGATCGCGGTTTGCCAAAGGGAGAATGTCATGTCTGGTTTGAAGTTTAACCGTCATCTGCTGGTGGCCTTCGCGTCGCTGCTGATGAGCTCGATCGCGGTTGGCGCCGCAGTGTCTCCGGCGCCACTGTCAGCCGCTCCGGTAGAAATCGTGACCTATGCCTGAACTGGAGCCGATTATGGCCCGCCCGGTGGTCCGCATCCCCCGACCGGCCGAGGCGAGGACCGAGACGAGCATCAGCTTCGCGCCGCTCGCCGGGATCCTGTCGGGCCCGATCTTCACCCGCACCCGCGACATCATCGCGGCGAACATGACGGACCTGCTCGACCGGTCGGAAGACCCGGCGCGTATGATCCGCATGATCATCGTCGAGATGGAAGAAACATTGGTCGAAGTGCGTGCCACCGCCGCCCGATCGATCGCCGACATGAAGGAATTGCGGCGCGCCTGCCTGCGGCTGGACGATCTCCAGTCGAGCTGGACCGAGAAGGCCGAGCTGGCGCTGTCGAAGGGCCGCGAGGACTTGGCGCGCGCGGCGCTGATCGAGCGGCAGAAGGCCGCCGAGATGGCCGAGGGGCTTTACCAGGAGGTCAGTCAGATCGAGGCGGTGCTGAAAAGCTATGAGGCAGACATTCAGCGGCTGCAGGCCAAGCTAGCCGAAGCCCGCGCCCGGCAGAACGCGATCGCCAGCCGGTTCGAGAGCGCGATCGCCCGCGCCCGGACGAGCGAGTTGCTGCACGGCAGCCGCACCGAGCAAGCGTTCGCCAAATTCGAACTGCTCGAACGTCGCGCCGACTTTGCCGAGGGCCGCGCCGATGCGCTCGGCCTCGCCGGCCCAAAAAGCCTGGAAGAAGAAATCGCCGAGCTACGTGCCGACGAAACGGTCGACGTCGAACTCGACGCCTTGAAAGCCGCGCTCGCGGCGAACAATTGACGGGAAGGAAATGGGGAATGTCCTTGCGCAATCGCTACTCGATGAATCGCCGCGACAAGAAGGTGGCCGGGGTGTGCTCGACCCTCGGCGAGATCTTCAACATCGATCCGACTTTCGTCCGGATCGGCTTTGCCGCCGCCGCGCTGCTGATCAGCTGGAAGCTGGCGATCGTCGCCTATGTTGCGGCTGGCATTTATCTCCATATGCAGAAGCGAAAGCTGAGCCGTGGGCCAGAGCGGCCGTCGGACTTTGAGCGAATGGAACAGAAGGGCAAGGGCCGGGCCTCGATCCACGACCTGCGCACCACGCTCGACGTCAACGATCGGCGGATGATGGCGATCGACCATCACCTCAATAGCCAGAACGATGAGCTTGCCCGCGAGATCGAGGCGCTCAAGGAGGAGAAGTGATGATGGACCCGGTTTCCGTCGCGCTGGTTGGCGTCAGCGTCCTGCTGACGATCGGGTTGGCCGCCTTCGCCGCCCTCAAGGGCTGGCAGGCGTGGCTCGACTATAAGCGGCTCGAACTGGCGAGCGGCATCGGCGATGTGACGCTCCCCCCGGCGGGCGGGCGGATCGAACTCGCCGATCTGAAGGAGCGGGTGCGCAAGCTCGAGGCGATCGCCGCGGGGATCGACCTGTAGGTTGTTAAAAGGAGAAACTCGCCGTGGCTCGAATGTCGCGTCCGGCGATCGGGGCGAAATCCTTGAGCAAACTGGTCGATCGGCGCGCCTCGACATCGAAAATATTGTTGGCGGCGAGCGACAGGGTCAGGTCGGGTCGCTCGACGAGCGGCTTCCAGTCGATGTTGGCGTTGACCAAAGTGAAGCCGGCGGTTTCCAGTTCCAACCGAGCGTTGCGGCGCTGCGCCCAGTCATGCTCGACCTCGAGCCGGCCGTTGACCCTCCCCGCCTTGCCGGTCAGCGCGCCCTGGACCCGCAACGGCGGGATCAGCGGTGCAGGGCCGACGCCCTTGATTTGAGCTCTGGTCGCATCGGCGACGCCCTCTACACCCCATTCTACCCCGCCGATCTTGCCGAGCCGAACCTCTGCTTCGGTTTCGAACCCGGTATAGGTCGCCCGGCCCTGCCGCGCCTGGTAGACGGGTAAATCATCCTCGATCTCGCCGGTCGGGGCTTCGTATAAAAAATTGCCGAAGCGGCTGCCATAGACGGTCGCGGTCAGGGTGAACGCGTCGCTCGCATGCTTGACGCTGGCTTCGAAGCCGACGCTCTTTTCGATGTTTAGATCGGGATCGCCGACCTGGAAGCTGGCGTTGCCTCCGTGCGGGCCGTTGGCGAACAGCTCTTCAGCGGAAGGCGCGCGCTGCGAGCGGGCGATATTGAGACCGATGGTCCACGCCTTCGACAGCGCATAACGGCCGCCCGTCGACAGCGACAGGGTCGAAAAATTGCGCTTGAGATTGGGGTTGCCGACCACGTCGCTGGCATCGGCCTTCAGGTCGTTGCGCTCGTACCGTGCGCCGGCCTCGACCCGGAACGGGCCTTGTTCGAGGTGCTGGACGGTGAACAGGCCGAAGCTTCGCTGATGGACCGGCGGCAGAAACTGCTCGTCGCCATCAATGTACTGCTTCAGGTCGAGATATTGCACCCCTGATGCGCCGCCCCGGCCGCCGACCGTGTCGCGCTGGTCGAGGTCGAGACGCACTTCACCGCCCTTCGAAAAGATGCGACTGCCGATCTCCCCGTCGGCGGCAATCTCGGCATGGTTGTAGTTTGAGTAGCCGCCGCGAAGCCGCACTTTCTTCAGAAATCCTTCCAGCGGAATTTCGGCGCGTGCGTCGTAGCGAGTCTGGTGGACATCGATATGGGTCGCTTCGGACTCGATGTCAGGGTCGAGCGAATAGCGGATCGGAACGCCATAAAAAGCGGTGTGACGCGTAACCGAAGCGCCGATGTTGAGCCCGCCATCGACATAGGCCAGCGCTCCCGCCGCCTCGAACGTGCGGCCGTCGCTGTTGGGTAGCTTGCCCCTCAGATCGGCGAGCGCGCGGACGTCGGCGGCGGGGCTGGCTGCGGCCTGGCGGCGAAGCGGCCTCGCGAGAATGAAGCCGCCGGTTTCGAGGTCTCCGTTCTTGGTCCAGCTGACATCGCCATGGGCAACGATGTGACCGGCGATCGGCACGTCGACCTTGCCGCTGAGCAGCTTTTCTTTGGCGGCGGATGCGTAGGCGGCGATTCCCGCGGCGTGGAGCGGAGCGTCGGGCATATGCCGCGGAATGCGGGAGTCGATGACGTTGACCACCCCGCCGACTGCCGACGAGCCGAAGATTAGCGCGGCGGGGCCGTGCAAAACCTCGATCGATTCGGCGTTGAGCGGGTTGATCGCCACGGCATGGTCGCTACTCGACGCGGAGACGTCGAGGCTGCCGATGCCGTCGGTGAGGATGCGGATACGGTCGCCGGCCAGCCCGCGCAGCACCGGGCGAGCGACATTGGGGCCTGAGCCCGAGGCGGACACGCCCGGCTGGCTAGCGAGCGTCGCGCCAAGTGTCGGGCGGATCGCATTGGCCAAATCCTCGCCGCCGAGCACGCTGACTTCGCCCAGCACATCGTCGGTGCGGCGCCGGCTGCCGGTGACGACGATCACGTCATTCGTGTCGGACTTGTTAGCGGCGGCAGGCGGCGCGTCCGTACCGGCGGCTGCCTCGCCTGAGGCTTCGGCGGGAACTGCGTCGGCCGTCTGGGCGAAGGCGGGTGCGGCAACGGCCGCCGCGGTGGCGAACAGGATGATGGAACGGATCATGGGATTCCCGTGGGAGGTTGGCTCCCTCTAGCCCAGGATGATACAACATCGCAAACCTGACAGTGGGCATTCGTCGTGCGGCCCGTGCCGTTCGTCGAAGCAGGGCTCTCGCGCGGGACGGCGAGCTGCGCTAGGCGCTTCGCCATGTTCATGACTCACCTCGACTGCTCGCTGACCGGCGAGCGCTACG
>NZ_JACDDV010000003.1 GCF_013816785.1 Sphingomonas sp.
GCCCAAGATATTCGAGCAGGCGCGGCAGGCGCGCACGAATACCGTTGATGTTGAACGTGACCAGCCTGGTCATCAGACCGAAAAGCTTGATCCGCAGCCACAGCCCGAGGCAGCGTTGGGATTGGTTACCTTGAACGCCGATCCGCCGAGATCCTCGACATAATCGACCTGGCTGCCATCAAGGAGGTCGAGGCTGACCGGGTCGACCACCAGCGTCACGCCTTCGGTCTGTGCCTGGGTGTCGTCCTCGGCGATTTCGCCCATTTCGAACTTATAGGAGAAGCCGGCGCAGCCGCCACCATCTACCGACAGCCGCAGGATCGCGGGCTTGCCTTGCCGGTCGGCGATGAAGGCGACGCGCTTGGCGGCGCTGGAGGTCAAGGAGATGGTGGTCACGTCCGCGATGTAGGGATGGCCGAGGATTGCTGCAAGCAAGCCGAGCCCCGGACTTGATCCGGGGTTAGCGCTTGGCAGCGACCGGGCCGCCCAGCGCGACCGCGTCCATCGAATGGGTGCCGGCCCCGTTTTTCTGCATGGCGACGATATAGTCGTTCGACTTCATGAATGGGATCGGGTTCACTGCACGGCCATCGATACGCACTTCGTAATGAAGGTGGCTGCCGGTCGAGCGGCCGGTCGAGCCCATGCGGCCGATCATCTGACCGCGGACGATATGCTGGCCGGCACTGACCAGGATCCCCGAAAGATGGCCGTAGCGGGTTTCGATACCGCGCCCATGGTCGAGCTTGATGAGGTTACCGTAGCCGCCATTGTTGTAACCGGCGTCGGTGACGATGCCGTCGGCGGTGGCATAGATCGCTGTCCCCATCGGCGCGGCGAGGTCGATCCCGGCATGTTTGGCGGCACCGCCACGGAACGGGTCCGAGCGGATGCCGTAGCCCGACGTGAACTCGGCGGTCCGGACCGGCTTTTCAGAAGGCACCGCGATCGCGTTGCTGGCCAGGTTGTCGAGCTTCTTCCAGCTGTTGAATAAAGATTTGAAAGTCGGGTCGGCCTGCGTCGCCGCATCGAACGGTCCGCCCTGCGCCAGCCGGCCCGAGGTCGGCAGCGTGTAGCCCAATTGCGCGATCATTTCGGGATCGATCTTCTGGCCCGAGGCCATCGCGGCGAGGATTTGCTGGCGCTGCTCAATCTGCTTGATCCGCTGCTCAGTGGCGGCGGCGAGGCGGGCGAAGTCGCCCGAAATGGAAATCGGCACCGAAATGGTCGGCGCCGGGGCAAGGAAAAGGCGGATGGTGGCGAACGCCGACCAGGCAAGGAGCAATAGCATCGCGACGAGCATCGCCATCTGGACCGGGGCCGATAGGCGCAGACGGCGCAAGTGGCTGCCGTCGTGGACGAACAGGTCCCGCGTCTGGAACAGCCTGGCTGCCGCGATGGTCGCTTGCCTCATGTTGCCTTACGCTCCTGCGAACTCGTCACCGCGCGGTTGCGCACTGCGAGAAAATCTTCAAATATTTGGAGCTCCCCAGCCCCGGACACGCCGACCACAGTGCCCACCGTCGTCGACAGGGAGAAACTGACCCGCAACGGTTAATCAATTCAACACCGGGTTCCCCACGAAGGGGTGAGCCGTCCGCCTCCCACGACGAACCGTTCAAAATCTTGCGTTAGGTTAGTCATTTAATCAGAAGTTTACGGCCAATTACCTCAGCGTCGTTCGAATCCTCGAAACGCCCCAGCGTGAATTCGACGGTTTCTCTTGCACCCTTTTCCCGCTAGAGCCTGCGACGGGCCACGCCGTCCCAACGCGGCGCGCGCTCTCTGAGAGGAGAGTTTATGGTTAAGCCGACTGGGCGCCCCGCGCGTCCCCATTTCTCGTCCGGACCTTGCGCTAAACCGCCTGGCTGGAGCCCCGATAAGCTCGACACCCGCGTGCTTGGCCGTTCGCATCGCAGCGCGCTGGGTAAGCAGCGACTCCAATATTGCATCGACCTGATGCGCGACAATCTGGGCCTTCCAGAGACGCATTGCATCGGCATCGTCCCCGGATCCGACACCGGCGCGTTCGAAATGGCAATGTGGACGATGCTCGGGCAGCGCGGAGTGACGACGCTCGCCTGGGAGAGTTTCGGCGAGGGCTGGGTGACCGACGCGGTCAAGCAATTGAAGCTCGACCCGATCGTGATCCGCGCCGATTATGGCCAGCTGCCCGACTTGTCGCAGGTCGACTGGTCGACCGACGTGCTGTTCACCTGGAACGGCACGACCAGCGGCGTCCGCGTCCCCGACGGCGAGTGGATCGCCACCGAACGCAAGGGGCTGAGCTTCGCCGATGCGACCAGCGCGGTGTTCGCCAATGATATCCCTTGGGACAAGGTCGATGTCGCCACCTTCAGCTGGCAAAAGGCATTGGGCGGCGAAGGCGGGCATGGCATGCTGATCCTCGGGCCGCGGGCGGTCGAGCGGCTGGAAAGCTTCACCCCGGACCGGCCGCTGCCCAAGCTGTTCCGAATGACCTCCCGCGGGAAGCTCAACGAGGGCATCTTTAGAGGCGAGACGATCAACACCCCGTCGATGCTGGCGGTCGAGGACGCGATCGTCGCGCTGGAATGGGCCAAGTCGGTCGGCGGTCTCACCGGCATGATCGCCCGCACCGAGGCCAACGCCGCCGCGCTCGGCCGCATCGTCGAGGAGCGCGACTGGCTGAACCACCTCGCCGGCAATCCCGCTAGCCGATCGAAAACGAGCGTCTGCCTGACCGTCGATGGCGCCGACGCCGATTTCATCAAGCGGTTCGTCAAGTTGCTGGAAAGCGAGGATGTCGCATACGACATCGCCAGTTACCGCGACGCCCCGCCAGGGCTGCGCATCTGGTGCGGCGCAACCGTCGACACCACCGATATCGAGGCTCTCGGGCCATGGCTAGACTGGGCCAGGGAGCAATGCCGATGACCGTTAAAGTCCTTATCTCCGACGCGATGGACCCCAAGGCCGCCGCGATTTTCCGTGAGCGCGGGATCGAGGTTGACGAGATAACCGGCAAGACGCCCGAAGAGTTGAAGGCGATCGTCGGCGGCTACGACGGCCTCGCCATCCGCTCGTCGACCAAGGTCACGCGCGACCTGCTCGACGCCGCTAGCAAGCTAAAGGTCGTCGGTCGCGCCGGTATCGGAGTCGACAATGTCGACATCCCCGCCGCCACCGCCCGCGGCGTGGTGGTCATGAACACCCCGTTCGGTAATTCGATCACCACCGCCGAGCATGCCATCGCGCTGATTTTCGCGCTCGCTCGCCAACTGCCCGAGGCCGATGCCTCGACCCAGGCCGGCAAATGGGAAAAGAACCGCTTCATGGGGGTCGAGGTGACCGGCAAGACGCTCGGGTTGATCGGCGCAGGCAACATCGGCTCGATCGTCGCTGCGCGCGCGCTGGGCCTCAAGATGAAAGTGGTCGCGTTCGACCCGTTCCTTACTCCCGAACGCGCGATCGACCTCGGCATCGAGAAGGCCGAACTGGACGAATTGCTGCGCCGCGCCGACTTCATCACGCTGCATACACCGCTCACTGATCAAACTCGCAACATTTTGTCGCGTGAAAATATTGCGAGGACCAAAACAGGCGTCCGAATCATTAATTGCGCCCGCGGCGGCCTGATCGACGAGGCGGCCTTGAAGGACGCGCTCGACAGCGGCCAAGTCGCCGGCGCCGCCCTCGATGTGTTCGAAACCGAGCCAGCAAAGGCCTCGCCATTGTTCGGCACGCCCAACTTCATCTCGACCCCCCACCTCGGAGCTTCGACCAGCGAGGCGCAGGTTAATGTCGCGATCCAGGTCGCCGAGCAGATGAGCGATTACTTGCTGCTCGGCGGCGTCACCAATGCGATCAACATGCCCAGCCTCAGCGCTGAGGAAGCGCCGCGCCTGCGTCCTTACATGGCACTGGCCGAAAAGCTCGGGAAGCTGGTCGGGCAGATTGTCGGCGAGGACGTCAGGTCGGTGGCGGTCGAGGTCGAAGGGGCGGCGGCGCAGCTCAACCAGAAGCCGATCACAGGCGCCGTGCTGGCCGGGCTGATGGGCACCTATTCACAGACCGTGAACATGGTGAACGCGCCGTTCCTGGCCAAGGAACGCGGCCTTGACGTGCGCGAGGTCCGGCACGACCGCGAGGGCGATTATCACACGCTGGTCGCGCTGGAAGTCGGCACAAGCTCGGGGACGCGCCGCGTCGCCGGCACGCTGTTCGGCAATTCCGGGCCGAGGCTGGTCGAGATGTTCGGGGTAGAGGTCGAGGCTGAGCTCGAGGGCGCGATGATCTACATCGTCAACAACGACGCCCCGGGGTTTATCGGCAAGCTTGGCACGGCGCTGGGCGAGGCAGGCATCAATATCGCCACCTTCAACCTCGGCCGCCGCGCCGCAGGCGGCGAGGCCGTCGCGCTAATTGCGGTCGACAGCGATGTGCCACACTCGGTGGTCGAGCAACTATGCGCGATCGACGGGGTTCGACGGGTCGTGCCGCTTACCTTTTAGGACAATCGCATGACCGACGACATGAAATTGGTTCTGAGCAAGGTTCCTGCCGTCACGCTCGGCTTCTGGATCATCAAGATCCTCGCCACCACGCTCGGCGAGACCGGCGGCGATAGCGTCAGCATGACATGGCTGGGCGAGACCACTCCCAACGCCCCCCAATCCTGGCTCGGCGGCTATTTGATCGGCACTTTCATCTTCGGCGCGCTGCTTGCGGTGCTGGTGTGGCTGCAGATAAGGGCGCGGCGGTTCCACCCGTTGCTCTATTGGGCGACGATCATTGCCTCGACGACCGCCGGCACTACCCTCGCCGATTTCGCCACGCGATCGCTCGGCATCGGCTATGCCGGCGGATCGCTGCTGCTGCTGTCGTGCGTGCTCATTTCACTGTTCACGTGGTACCGGACGATGGGCAGCGTCAGCGTCGACACGGTCAACACGCCGAAGGTCGAGCTGTTTTATTGGATCACCATCACCTTCTCGCAAACGCTGGGCACCGCGCTCGGCGACTGGGTCGCCGATTCCGGGCCGGGCTATTCGGGCGGCGCGTTGATCTTCGGCGCCGCGCTCGCGGTGTTGGCGCTGCTTTACTACGCGACCAGCATCAGCCGGGTGATGCTGTTCTGGGCGGCGTTCATCCTCACGCGGCCGCTCGGCGCGACGGTCGGCGATTATCTCGACAAGCCGGTCGCCAAGGGCGGGCTCGAGTTCAGCCGCCCGCTAGCCACCGCCGTCCTCGCGATCGTTATCCTCGCGCTGATCCTGCTACTGCCACAGCGCCCCGGCGAGCATCCGCGCGCCGAGGCCACCGCGTAGCTGGACGCCTCGCGCTCCAGTCAATAGGAGGCGCGCTGAACCGCGACCGGCCGCTTAGGGTTAAGGAATTTCGACTTGGGCAACGTCACCGTCATCGGGGCGCAGTGGGGCGACGAGGGCAAGGGCAAGATCGTCGACTGGCTCGCCAGTCGCGCCGACATGGTCGTCCGGTTCCAGGGCGGCCACAACGCCGGCCACACGCTGGTCGTCGGCGATCAGGTCTATAAGCTTTCGCTGCTCCCATCTGGGATCGTCCGCGGCACTCCCTCGGTGATCGGCAATGGCGTTGTGCTCGACCCGTGGGCGCTCAAGGCCGAAGTCGAGAAACTGTCTGCGCAAGGCATCGTCATCACCCCCGACGTGCTGATGATCGCCGAAACCTGCCCGTTGATCCTGCCGATCCACCGCGATCTCGACGCGCTACGCGAGGATGCTAGCGGCGCCGGCAAGATCGGCACTACCCGGCGCGGCATCGGCCCGGCCTATGAGGACAAGGTCGGCCGCCGCGCGATCCGTGTCTGCGACCTCGCCCATCTCGCCGACCTTGACCCGCTGCTCGACCGCCTGTGCGCCCACCACGACGCGCTGCGCGCCGGGTTCAACGAGCCGCCGGTCGACCGCGACCGCCTGCGCCGCGACTTGGAAGGTATCGCCGACTTCGTCCTGCAATTCGCCCGCCCGGTGTGGCGTGACCTCGACGAGGCGGCGAGAGCTGGCCGCCGTATCCTGTTCGAGGGTGCGCAGGGCGTGCTGCTCGACGTCGACCACGGTACTTACCCTTTCGTCACCTCGTCCAACACCGTTGCCGGGATGATCGGTCCGGGAAGCGGCATGGGGCCGTCGGCGGCGGGGTTCGTGCTCGGCATCGTCAAGGCCTATACGACGCGGGTCGGCAGCGGCCCGTTTCCGACTGAGCTCGACGACGAAACCGGCCAACGCCTCGGCGAGCGAGGACATGAGTTCGGCACGAACACCGGACGCAAAAGGCGTTGCGGCTGGTTCGACGCGGTGCTGGTGCGGCAATCGGCGGCGGTCAGCGGTATCACCGGGATCGCGCTGACCAAGATCGATGTGCTCGACGGGTTCGATACGGTCAAAATCTGCACCGGATATCGCATCGGCGACGCCACCTACGACTACCTCCCCGCCCACGCCGCCGACCAGGCCGCGGTCGAGCCGATCTACGAGGAAATGGTCGGCTGGAGCGACACGACGGCGGGCACGCGATCATGGGCCGACCTTCCCGCCCAGGCGATCAAATACGTCCGCCGCATCGAAGAACTGATCCGCTGCCCAGTCGCGCTGGTCAGCACCTCGCCGGAGCGGGACGATACCATCCTTGTCTCCGACCCCTTTGCCACGTGACTTGAGCGTCCGCTTTCGACCCATTGCGGACATTCGACAAGCGAGGATTCAGCGCTTCTGTAGAGTGACGGCCAGCCATGGTCCGGTGCCGGACTCATAGCCGCCGCCTTCATATTCGAGTAGCGATTTGAGATGCCAATCACCGGCGCTGTGATAAGCCTCCATGAGACCGTCGCGAGTTAGGTAATTGAAGTAGCGACCAGCGCTGTCTCGACCTTCCTGCTTGCCTGCCTTGTAACTGGCGCAATGAACCCCGTCGGTCTTTAGAGCGCGATGCACTAGCGAAATAACCTGAGGGAGCTCCGCGCGGGGGACATGCAGTAGGCTCGCGCTCGCCCAAACGGCATCATACTCCTCGTGAGCATCAAGCTCGTCAAAGCGCATCACGCGAACGGATCGGTCAAGGCGAGCTTGAGCAAGCTGTGCCATGGCGGGGACCGCATCCGTAGCCTCTACCTCGAACCCCGCAGCTAGCATCGCTCTTGCATCTCGCCCGGCGCCACAGCCCAGGTCGAGAATCCTTGCTCCAGTTGGAAGCAACTCAATGAAGCTATGGAGGTGCCGACTAACGCCGTCTGGTCCAGCAGCTGCGTAGTCCGGACAATACGATTGATAGAAACTGAGCGTGTCCGCGTCATACCTGGGCATGATTACCGGCTAGAGCATTGTGGCAATATCTGGAATGCCCGCTTTCTACCCAGATCGGGCTTCGCGAAAAACCCCTGTCCTACAACCTGGCAATCATGCCATCGCAGGGATGGCTCTTTCGCAATCGAATCCACGACCCGCGCGATCCGGAAAATCCCGGCCGGCGACAAGCGACGTGACCATGAACACGTGTGAACATTCGCCCTGAATACCCCTCCCGGGAAGGGAGGGGCCGGGGGTGGGTTGACCTCCTGCTTGTTCCCCGGCGAAGGCCGGGGTCCAGGGCGGTGCGCAGCAGCGCCTGTCGGCGCTCCTGGGCCCCTGCCTTCGCCGGGGTACTAGACCGTCGCTATATCGGGCGCGTCTTCGGCCTTCATTCCGACGACGTTGTAGCCCGCGTCTACGTGATGGATTTCGCCGGTGACGCCGCTCGCCAGATCGCTGCACAGATAGAGTCCCGCGCCGCCAACATCCTCGATCGTGACGTTCCGCCTCAACGGCGCATTATATTCGTTCCACTTCATGATGTAGCGGAAGTCGCCGATGCCGCTCGCCGCCAGCGTCTTGATCGGTCCGGCGCTGATCGCGTTGACGCGAATGCCCTCGGGGCCGAGGTCGGCGGCGAGATATTTGACGCTCGCTTCGAGCGCGGCCTTGGCGACACCCATGACATTGTAATGCGGGATGACCTTTTCCGCGCCATAATAGCTGAGCGTCAGCAGCGATCCGCCCGGCCTCATCATCGCCCGCGCGCGCTGCGCCACCGCGCAGAAGCTGTAGACCGAGATGTTCATCGTCATCAGGAAATTGTCGAGGCTGGTATCGACATAGCCGCCGCGCAGCTCGTTCTTGTCCGAAAAGCCGATCGCGTGGACGACGAAGTCGAGCCCGTCCCAGCGCGCCTTCAGCGCATTGAACGCGGCGTCGAGCCTGCCCATATCCGCCACATCGCAATCAATCAGCAGGTCGGAGCCGAGTTGTGCCGCGAGCGGACGAACCCGCTTTTCAATCGATTCGCCCTGGTAGGCAAATGCCAGCTTGGCACCGGCATTGCCGAGCGCCTGGGCGATGCCCCACGCCAGCGATCGATCATTGGCAAGGCCCATGATCAGCCCGCGCTTGCCCGTCATGATGCCGCTCATCGGCTATTCCCCCCCATCACTTCCTTGGGCACCACTTCGTCGGGAGCCGGCTCCTCGACCGTCAGTTCGTCGCTGTGTGGCCCCTCATATTGCTCCCCCTTTAGCGCCGTATCGCCGGCGTCGGCTAGGGCCGCGTTGAGTTCTGCCCCGGTGACTACTCCCAGCCCGATGACGAAGAAGAACAGCAGTACGACCATCACCCCGCCAAGGCTGCCGTAGGTCAGCTCATAGCCGCCGAACAGGCCGATGGTCGGCGGCAGCAGCTCGACGGTGATCATCCACCAGACGGTCACGAATAACGCGCCCGGCCATTTGCGGCACTGAAGATTACGGTAGCGCGAGGGGGTCAGCGCCAGGAATAAAATATAGAAGGTCGCGAACAATGTTAGGCCCGGGATAACTCGATAGAATCCCAGTTGATGGCCAAGTCCTTCTGAAAATGGCAGCCGTGCGACTACGAAATGTTGAGCGGAGGTGAGGAACAGGGTCACGCCGAACGCGATCAGCAGCAGGATGACGGCGGCAACGATACCCGCCATCGATCCGAGGCGATATTGCCAGAAGCTCGCCGAATATTTGACGCCATAGGCGCGGCGCAGGATGTCGCGGATCGTCTCGATGAAGCTCGCCGCGGTCCACAGTCCGACGATCGCGCCGAACCACAGTAAATTGCCCGAGCGGCCCTTGAGCACTTCGGCGATCGGCATAGCGAGCACATCGCGTACTTCCGGGGGAAGCCGGGCAAGTATGGTCACGACGGTCTGCTGCCCCTGCTCGCCGCTGCCGAGAAGGTGAGCGACCGCAGCGGCGAGGATCAGGAACGGGAACAGCGCCAGCAGCGCGAGATAGGCAAGGTTGCCGGCGTGGACGAAGCCGTCCTCATAAACCCCGAGTCCAACGCGTTTGAGCACAGTGAGCAGCGGCGGGCCTCGCCTCATCCGCCTGACGAAATCCGAGCCCCAGCGCGCATGCGCGCTTGCTAGCTGCTTGCGCCGCTCTTCGGGCGATTGGGGATGAATTTCTTCCACGTGAGTGAGCTAAACCCCCAGCGACGCGCGCGGGTTGCCTCCGCCGGCCCACTCGCCGACGAACCGTTCGAGCGCTTCGTCGCCCGCGGGCACGTCGACCGCCAGCTGGACGATCTGGTCGCCGCGCGTCCCGTCCCTGGCGGTAAAGCCGCGATTCTTAAGCCGTAGCAGCTTGCCCGAGCTCGAACCCTTGGGGATGGTCAGCATCACCGGGCCCTCGGGGGTCGGCACCCTGACCTTGGCTCCCTCGACCGCTTCCTTAAGCGTGATCGGCAGCGCCAGACGGATATTCTTACCCTCGCGACTGTAGAAACTATGCCCGCCAATTTCGATCGCGACGATTGCGTCGCCGCGTCCGCCGGGGCCTTCCTGACCTTGGCCCGCGAGCCTGATCTTGCTGCCATCCTCGACGCCATTGGGCAGTTTAAGGTTGATCGACCGCCCGCCCGACAGCGTCACCCGCTGCTCCTTCATCGTCGCCGCATCGACAAACGAGACTTTCAGGCGATAGGCGACGTCGGCGCCTTTTTGGGGCGGCCGGTTGCGCCCGAAGTTGCCGGTGCTGCCACGCCGCGGACCGCCCGCGCCACCGAACAGACCTTCGAACAGGTCGGACAGGTCGGCGGTGTCGGCGCCCTGAAACCCGCCGGGATAGCCTTCGAATCCACCGCCCGGCCGCGGGCCGCCGCCGCCGTTGCCGGTGAAGCCACCGCCGAACGGCATCCGTGGATTGCCGTCATCGTCGATTTCGCCGCGGTCGTAGCGCGCACGCTTGTCCTTGTCCGACAGAAGGTCATAGGCGCGGGTAACGCTCGCGAAACGCTCGGTCGACTTGGGATTATCCTTGTTGCGGTCGGGATGCAGCTGCTTGGCGAGACTGCGATAGGCCTTCTTGATCTCGGCCTCGCTCGCTCCCCGGCCGACGCCCAACTGCTGGTACAGGTCCATTCCATTCCCTTCGTCGCCCCGTTTCGGAGCCGCGTCTGCGTCCGTCAAGCTTCAACGGCTCTTTGCAGAACGTTAAGCCTCTGCCACGAAGAAGCGGGGGATATGAAGAGCACCGATCCGAATGCCAATCGCCGGCCGCTCAAATCGCGCTCGACCGGCTGGGCCGCTCTCGCCGCCAGGGGTGCGCTGGCGCTTGGCCTGAGCGCCAATCAGGTGAGCTTCCTCGGAATCATGGTGGCCGCTCTCGGCGCCTGGGCGATGGTCGCGGCGCCGGATCAGCCCCTCCTGTTCCTTGCCGCCGCCGCCGCGATCCAGTTGCGCCTGCTGGCCAACATGATCGACGGGATGGTCGCGCTCGAAGGCGGGCGCGGCGGGCCGACCGGAGCGATCTGGAACGAATTTCCCGACCGGATCGAAGACAGTTTGTTCCTCGTGGCCGCAGGCTATGCCGCCGAGATGCCATGGCTCGGCTGGCTGGCCGCGCTGCTCTCCGCGGTCTGCGCCTATGTACGACTGCTCGGCGGAACGCTCGACCGGCCACAGGACTTCGGCGGTCCGATGGCCAAGCCGCACCGCATGGCAGCGCTGACGATCGGATGCCTGATCGCCACTGCTTGGTTCGGTGGCCTGCAGCTTGCGCTCGGCCTCATCGCGGCCGGCACCGTCCTGACCATCGCTCTCCGCCTGATGCGTCTGTCGCGGGCGTTGCACACATGATCGGCGGTCTGATCGTCGGGCTGACCCGGGTGCTGGTCGGCGGCCAGGGCCTGTGGTTCGATTGCGCCCCGACCGATCGCCAGGCGATTTATTTCGCCAATCATTCCAGCCACCTCGACACAATCCTCATCTGGGCGACCATGCCGCCGGAGTTGCGCCGCCGCGTTCGCCCGGTCGCCGCCGCCGACTATTGGGGCAAGGGCCGCATTCAGCGCCACATTGCACTGAAGGTGCTCAATGCCGTGCTGATCGATCGTACGACCCGCTCAAGCAACCCCCTCGCCCCGCTCGAGGCGGCGCTCCACGCCGGTGACAGCTTGATCTTGTTTCCCGAGGGCACACGCGGCAATGGCGAATTGCCGGGCTCGTTCAAGCCGGGACTCTATCATCTGGCTAGGGCTTTTCCCGAGGTCGATCTCGTGCCCGTCTATCTCGACAATCTTCGCCGCGCCCTGCCCAAAGGCAGCCATCTTCCAGTGCCGCTCAACTGCGTCGCTCGCTTCGGGTGCGCGACGCGCCTCGGCGACGGCGAGGCCAAGGCTTCCTTCCTCGATCGCACTCGCGCCGCGGTGGTGAGCTTGGCATGAGCCTGCCTCCGCTCGAAAATATGCATTACCTCATCGGCGGCGTGATCGCGCTGCTCGGCCTCTCCTCCCTGATCGGCTGGGTGCTTGCGCGCCGGGTCACCAGCGACTCCGGCCGCGAGACGGTGCGCAACCTCAATGCGCGGATCAAGGCGTGGTGGGTGATGGTCGCGATCTTCGCCATCGCCTTCATCTTTGGCAAGGGCGTCACCATCCTGTTGTTCGCCACGGTCAGCTTCTATTGTCTGCGAGAATTCTACTCGCTGACCCCGACTGATCCCAGCGACCATCCGGCGATGGCCGTCGCCTTTTACCTGTTCCTGCCGTTGCAATATTGGCTGGTTTGGGCCGACTGGGTGACGATGCTGACCATCGCCATCCCGGTCTATGCGTTCCTCGCCCTGCCGGTGCTGTCGATCGTTAAGGGTGTCACCGCCGACTATCTGCAACGTGTCGCCAAGATTCAGTGGGGCCTGATGCTTGCGGTGTTTTGCATCAGCCACGCCCCGGCGCTGTTGATACTCGATCTCGGCGGGCCGAAGCCGGTCTATCTGCTGTTTTTCCTGGTCACCGTCGTCCAGCTGTCCGACGTCTTTCAATATATCGCCGGCAAGTTGGTCGGCCGCCGCAAAATGGCGCCGAACGTCAGCCCATCGAAGACCTGGGAGGGGCTGATCCTCGGCGGCCTTGCGGCGACCGGGGTCGGCGCGGGGCTATGGTGGATCACCCCGTTCAGTCCGTTGGAAGCGGCCGGAATGGCGCTCGCCATCGTCGTGGCGGGAGCATTGGGCGGGCTGGTCCTATCGGCGGTGAAGCGCTCGCTCGGCGCCAAGGATTGGGGCGTGATGATTCAGGGGCATGGCGGCGCGCTCGATCGAATGGATTCGGTGACCTTTGCCGCCCCATTGTTCTTCCACCTGACCAATTATTTCTTTGCCCGATGAGCATCGCGGCGCTGCTGCTTTTTATCCGCGCGCTCAGTCTGACCTTGCCACTGTGGCTGGTCGCGGGCTGGTCGGCGGCAGAGGCGGCGATCTTCTTCCTCGTCGCGGACATTCCGATCAGCTGGATCGCGGTGCGCAGCGGCACCCGCGCCGCGATTCTCGCGGCGATCGTCGCCGCCCTAGCCTCCGCAGCCGGCGCGCTGGCAATGTGGGTCTGGGCTCAGCACGACCCGAGCGGCGCGGCGGCGACCATGGCTGCGCTGCCCGGCATCGACGGCGGGCTGATCGGCGAAGCAGCCGACCGTTTGCACCACGGCCCGCACGCGGTCCTCGCCGGTTCGTTTACCGGCATTCCGTTCAAGCTGTTCGCCCTCGAAGCGGCCAGGGAAGGCAACTTCACCTTCCTCTTGCTCGCTCCCTTGCTTCGCCTGCCGCGCTTCCTTGCCGTCGCGCTTCTGTCGGGGACGGTATCGCGTTGGCTGTCGCGCCGGACGACGGGTCGCCAGCGCCTTGCCCTTCTCATATCCCTATGGACCGCCTTCTACGCCTGGTATTTCTCGGCGATGCCGCGCTGACCCTCGACAGTGCGGCCGCGACGCGGCAAAGCGCCAGCCATGGCCGACGATCCTTTCGCCTTGTTCGATGCCTGGCTTGGCGATGCGAAGGACAGCGAGCCCAATGACCCCGAAGCCATGGCGCTCGCGACGGCCGACGCCACGGGACGCCCCTCGGTGCGGATGGTGCTTCTGAAGGGCCATGGGCCGGACGGATTCTCGTTCCGCACCAACCTCGATAGCCGTAAGGGCGAGGAGTTGGCCGCCAATCCGAACGCTGCCTTGCTGTTTCACTGGAAAAGCCGGCGACGCCAAGTGCGCATTGAAGGTCCGGTGGGGCCGATCGACGACGATGAGGCTGACGAATATTTCGCCGGTCGCGGCCGCGATTCGCAGCTCGGCGCCTGGGCATCCGACCAATCGCGCCCGCTAGCCAGCCGGGCAATTTTCGAGGCGCAGTTCGAGGCGATGCAAGAGCGGTTCGTAGGAGGTGACGTGCCCCGCCCGCCGCGCTGGTCGGGGTTTAAGCTTTTTCCGATCCAGTTCGAATTTTGGTCGGACAGGCCGCACCGGCTGCATGAGCGACGGTTATTCACCCGCGACGGCGACGGCTGGCGCGAAGGATTGCTCTACCCGTGAGCGGCGGCCATCATCACGGACATTCCCATCACGGCCATTCCCACCCTGGCGACGAGCGCGCCCGGCTGACCAGCCGTGCCGCGCTGGCGAGCATTGCCACGGCGCTCTTCCTGGTCGCAATCAAAAGCTACGCAGCTTGGGACACCGGCTCGGTAGCGATGCTCGGCAGCCTTGCCGACACTGCGCTCGACCTGGTTGCCAGCCTCGTTACCCTGTTCGGCGTGAGCTGGGCGGCGATGCCCGCCGACGAGGACCATCGCTTCGGCCACGGCAAAGCCGAAGCGCTTGCCGCCCTGATCCAGGTCATCCTGATCGCGGTCTCGGCGATCGTCATCGCCTGGCGCGCGGTCGACCGCCTGATGCGCGGCGAAGTGACGCAAGGGCTCGAACTGGGGGTCGGCGTTTCGCTCGTTGCGATGGCGGTCACTATCGCCCTGCTCGCTTATCAGCGCACCGTCATTCGCAGGACCGGATCGGTCGCAATCCGGACCGACCATGTCCATTATCAATCTGACTTGCTCCTCAATTTGTCGGTGATCGTGTCGTTAACGCTCGACCAATTACTCGGCTGGCACCTCGCCGATCCTTTGCTTGGCCTGATCATCGCCGCCTGGCTGTTGTATGGTGCGTGGCGCGCCGCCAGCCATTCGGTCGATCAGCTGATGGACCGCGAATGGAATGAGGCGGAGCGCGCAGCCTTCCTATCGGCGACCCGTGATTACCCGGCGCTGTCGGGCCTCCACGACCTCCGTACCCGCTCATCCGGAGCGCACCGCTTCGTCCAGTTCCACGTCTGGGTGCCCGGCGACTGGACGGTGCGCGAAGCCCATGATCGGCTCGACGAATGCGAGGAATCGCTTCAGGCGCGGTTTCCGGGCACCGAGATCATCATTCACCTCGATCCGCAGGGCCATACCGACCGCGAAACGATGCTGCCTTCCAGCCTGACGGAAGCCAACCCATGACCACGCTCCCTTTCTTTTAGGTCGACGCCTTCGCCATCCGCTCGTCGCCGGATGCCAAGAACTGCTCACTCACCTTTGGCCATGCCTGGTTCGCGAAGAGCAATCCAGCGGCGAACAACACCGTGTCTTTAAGCAGAAATCCGCCCATGCCGGAAATCGCCGGGAAGCCACCCGCCGATTCCTCGAATACGCCGGGCATGACGAAGAACAGAGTCACTGTGATAAAAAAGGTGATCATCGCCAGCACCCCGCCGAAAAAACTCGCCAGTGCGCTGCGGAAACCAAGTAGCAGCAACACGCCCGCGCTAATCTCCATCACGCCCAGGAAGGCGGAGGCGCCCGCCTTGCCGAACGCTGGCAGTAGCCACGACAGCAGCGGATGGGCGGATATCAATGGCTCGACGCCGTCGGCCTCGAACGGAAAGAATTTCACGTAGCCGAAGGCCACAAAGACCAGCGCGAGCGCCAAACGCAACACTCCGTCGGACAGTCGGCGATCGGACATAGCAGTTCCTTTTTCGGTCAGCACTGCATCGAGTTCGCTACGACCTTGCAAAGGGTTACTCGAAGTTGGTGGTCTGCCGACGATCGAAGGCCGACATCAGCGGCGCCTATAGCGAGGGGCCGACGATCGGCGGGGCAATGCTGTGCAGCGCCAGCGTGAAGCGCAGAACGCTGTTGGCTGGGATGGGGCCGGTGGCTCGTTCGCCATAACCTAGCGCAGGCGGTATCCAGACCACCCACTCGTCGCCCGGCCGCATCAGCATGAGCGCTTCGGTAAAGCCCGGCACGAACTGGTCGACGCGTCCGGTCAGCGGTTTGCCGGCATCATAGCTGCTGTCGAACTTCTCGCCGGTCGTTAGCCGACCATCGTAGTCGAAGGTGACCGTGTCGTCCGCCGCGGGGCGCCGGCCGGACTTCAGACCCGACCGGACGACGAAATATTGCAGCCCGCTGGGCAAGGCGACGACATGCCTGGCGGCAGCGTTGCGGGTTAGGAAGTCGGATCCGGCGGCAGTCGCTGGCGGGGAAGGAACGGTCGAGCAGGCGCTCGTCGCGAGCAGCAGGCCGAGGGCGGCGATGTCGATGGCTTTCATGCCGCCCTGTTTAGCAAGGCCGCCGGATTTGCAAACTAGCGATGTGCGGGCTTTTCTAGGCGGCCCTTTCGAGCGCCGCCGCCTCGGTCTCGACGATCGTGCCACCTCCGAGCAGGCGCTCGCCATCGTAGAACACCGCCGACTGCCCCGGCGCAACGCCATATTCGGGCGAATCGAACGCAAGCCGCTCGCCGTCCCACAGTGCCGCAACCGGCCGTGCGAGACTCCTGACCTTGGTCTCGATCTCGCACTGGTCCTCGGCGAGCCAGTTGATGGCGTCGACGGTAGCCGCCCCGACCGCCAGCGCGCGGCGCGGCCCGACCACCAGCCGCCGCGTCGCAGGCTCGATCCGTACGACGTAAAGCGCCTCGGCCTGACCGCCAACGTCGATGCCGCGACGTTGGCCGATGGTGAAATGGACCACGCCCGCATGCTCGCCGAGCACGCCGCCCTCAAGATCGACGATCTCGCCAGGCGCCGCGGTTTCGGGCCGCAGCTTCTTGACCAGGCTAGCGTAATCCCCGTCGGGAACGAAGCAGATGTCTTGACTGTCGGGCTTGGCCGCGACGGTCAGCCCCGCCTCCCCGGCCAGCCGGCGCACCTCGCTCTTGGGGAGATCGCCCAACGGAAACCGAAGATAATCGAGCTGAGCGGCGGTCGTGCCGTAGAGGAAATAGCTCTGATCGCGCGCCGGATCGCGGCCCTTCCACAGCTCGACGCGGCCCGCTCGCACGATTCTCCGGACATAATGGCCGGTCGCCAGGCAATCGGCACCTAATTCGCGTGCAAAAGCGATCAGGTCGACGAACTTGACCCCCTGGTTGCACAGCGAACAGGGAACCGGCGTTCGACCGGCGGCATATTCATCGGCGAACCGGTCGATGACCCCGGTGCGAAACCTGCTTTCATAGTCGAGGACGTAATGCGCGATCCCCAGCCGATCGCAAACTGTCCTGGCGTCGTAAATGTCCTGGCCCGCGCAGCATGAGCCGGCGCGCTTCACCGCCTCGCCATAATCATAGAGTTGCAGGGTCACGCCGATTACTTCGGCGCCGGTCCGCGCGGCCAGCGCGGCGACCACGCTCGAATCGACGCCGCCCGACATGGCGACGACGATGCGGGTGGCGCTTGGCGCGCGATCAAGGTCGAATGATGCCGACATGGTGCGGGTCTTTACTCGAAATTCACCCTGTCCGGCTAGACATGTCCGACCGACAACGGGGTAAGGGACGCTAATTGTCACGATTTGAAGGCCGATTGACAGCGGCGGGCGACGTCCCGCTCGAGATGACCGAGTTGATGCAATTGCTGGTATCATCGGCTCCGGTCGACCAGCGCCACCGCGTCGACGCCATCGCCTGTTTGCTGTCCGTCAGCGAGGGGTGGAGGGAAGCAAAATCGTCGCTCGACGGCACGTTCGCGCCGGTCGCCGAAGAGACTGGGTTAAGGGGCGGCAAGGAATGATGAAGGGAAAAATTACCAGCCGCATTCAGAACTTTTCAACGGCCTTCGGTTAAATCCTGGCCACTGACAGCAGTTTAACGAGATTGAGGTTTATCGATGCTCGAGAATCAGAAAATTCGACCAGCACAGGTGATCGGACCGCTCGGCGAACCGCTGACGATCGACTCGCTGCCGCCGCCCGCCACCACCCGCTGGGTCGTGCGGCGCAAGGCGGAAGTCGTCGCGGCCGTCGCCGGCGGGCTGCTCAGCGTCGATGAAGCCTGTCAGCGCTACACGCTCAGCCTCGAGGAATTCACCAGTTGGCAGCGCGCCGTCGACCGGTCCGGCATGCCCGGCCTGCGCGTCACCCGGATTAAACATTATCGCGACCAGTACGAGCGTCAGCAGCGCTACTGATCGTCCTCCTCCGAAACATAAAAAAGAAGGGTCGGCTCCTTAGTGGGCGGACCCTTTTTCGATTTGTTTCGCATCCGCACTAGACATGGCGTTGCTTTGCCGGAACAACATGCGGGCATCACGCGTCTTTGATGCCAGAAGGCGCCTCGCATTCAATGGGGCGGCCTCGAACAGGAGGAACGCAATGACCTTGATCCTGATTATCATTGTCGGCGGCATTTTGGGCTGGCTCGCCAGCATCGTCATGCGCACCGACGGCCAGCAGGGAATTCTGCTCAACGTCGTCGTCGGTATCGTCGGCGCGGTTCTGGGTGGCCTGCTGCTGGCTCCGTTGCTTGGCGGCGGTTCGATCACAAGTGGTGATTTCTCGCTTCCCAACCTGCTGATCTCGCTGCTTGGCGCGATCATCCTGCTGGCGATCGTCAACCTCGTTCGCCGCGGCAACGTCCGCTAAGGCGCGACAGACGCGAATGAAATTGGGCCGCCCGGGATGACCGGGCGGCCCTTTTTATTGAAGTTCGAAGCTCATCGACAAAGTGACCTGGAGCTGTTGGGTGCCAGGTTCGATCTCGGTCTTCGCCGCCCGCGCGCTGACCATCATCGAGTCGCGCTCATAGGGCATCGGCGGCGGCACATAGGATCCGCTTTCGCTGACCGACAGCAGCCGAACGACCCGCTTCCCAAGCGCGCGCGCATAAAGCTCGGCGCGCGCCTGCCCGGCCGCGATCGCCTTCGCCCGCGCCGCGTCATAAGCCGCTTCGGGTTTATCGATCGTCAGGCTTGGCCCATTGATCTGGTTGGCTCCTTCGGCGACCAGGGCATCGAGAATCGCGCCGGTGCGCTTGAGGTCGCGGAATTTGACATTGACGCTGTTGCTTGCGCGATAGCCGGTCAGCGTCGGCGGCTGATTTTCTACGTAGCGATATTCGGGGTTGAGGTTGATCGACGAGGTCTGGATGTCCTTATCGGCGATACCCGCCCGTTTGAGCGCCGCGCGCACCCGCTCCATCCGAGTCGCATTCTCCTCGATCGCGCCGGTCGCGGTCGGCTTCAGCGTCTGAACCCCGGCCGAAATGATCGCGAGATCGGGCACTCGCGTCACTTCGCCGGTGGCGTTGATGTCGAGCCGCGTCCCGCTAAGCACGGGAATATTTGCCCCCGCCTGCGCCATCGCCGCCGCTGGCACCATCGCCGCGCCTAGCGCCAGCGCGGTCAAAATCCCTTTGCGCATTCTCACCTCCCATGGAAAAAAAGACCATCGCCCTGCGATCTGACGCAGCGGCGATGGCCCCTCAATGAACAACCGTAACGTGGCGATCAGCGGCGTCGAAGCACCAGCCGGTAAATCAGCAGAATCAGGAATGCGCCGACGATCGCGGCGACGAAACCGGCCGCTTCGCCCTGATCGTACCAGCCGACCATCTTGCCGAGAAATCCGGCGAGCAACGCGCCGGCAATACCCAGCAGCATCGTGATCAGGCAACCACCCGGATCCTTGCCCGGCATCAGAAATTTGGCGATCGCTCCGGCGAGCAGGCCGATCACGATCCAGCCGATTATTCCGTAACTTTCGATCATCCCACGTCGCTCCCTGTGCTATTGGTCAGGCGCCCGCCTTGAACCACGCTTGTTGCACCTTGGCAACAACGCGCGTCGGTGTAAGGGGTGCCGCCGTTCGTAGAAAATCGCTTTCCAAGACCATAGGCGAGGGTAGCAGTTGCGCCCGGTGACTTATTTACGTAATACAGCGGCGGCAGATAGGCTGCCAATGAGCATAGCAAAGTGGCGAAAAGATGCGGTATATGAACCGGGAAACGAAATTCGCGAACGCCGATACGCTGGTCGTGGTCGACCGCTCGGCGCGTCGGCGGACGATCATCATCGCCGCGATCGTTGTCGCGGTGCTGGCGATCGCAGCGTTCATGTATTTCGGTGGCAAGGACGATCCGGTCGCCGGGTCGGTAGCGGGCGCCAAGGGGCCAGGCGGCCGCGGCCAGATACCGACCGTCTCGGTGATCGTCCCGGGCCGCGGCTCGGTCTCGCGCGTCCTGACCGCCTCGGGCGCGCTGGCCGCGCTTCGCGACCAGCCAGTCGGCATCGCAGGCGAAGGCGGACTGGTCCGCGCCGTGACGGTCGACGCCGGCAGCTGGGTCCGCCAAGGCCAGGTGCTGGCTTCGATCGATCGATCGGTCCAGTCGCAAACAGCCGCCCAGCTCGCGGCGCAGGTCCAGGCGGCGCGCGCCGATGCCTCGCTCGCCCAGAATGAATTTGAACGCAGCCGGGCGCTGGTCGGGCGCGGTTTTGTCAGCAAGGCCGACCTCGACCGCAAGCGTGGTGCGCGCGATGCCGCCCAGGCCCGCGTCCACGTCGCCCAGGCGCAACTCGGCGCCACCCGCGCTCAGATCGGTCGGCTCGATATTCGCGCACCCACCAATGGCCTGATCTTGGCGCGCAGCATCGAGGTCGGTCAGATCGTCGGGCCGGGCGCCGGCGCTTTGTTCCGGCTAGCCAAGGGCGGCCTGATGGAGCTGCGGGCGCAAATGTCGCAACAGGATCTGGCATTCGTGCGCGGCGGCATGGCCGCGTCGGTCACGCCGATCGGATCGGATCGCAGCTTCTCTGGCTCGGTGCGCCTGGTCTCTCCGGTGATCGATCCGACCAGCCGCCAAGGCGAGGTGCGCATTTCTGTGCCTTACGACACGTCGATTCGTCCCGGCGGCTTCGCTGAAGCCAAGATTCAAGCTGGTGGAACAACCGCCCCGCTACTGCCCCAAAGCGCGGTGCTGAGCGACGAAAAGGGCAATTATGTCTACATCGTCAACCGCAAGAAAGAGGTCGAGCGCCGCCCTATCAAGATCGGCAATGTCGACGATCAGGGCGTGACCATCGCGGAGGGCCTGTCAGGCCAGGAAGCGGTGGTCCTGTCGGCCGGCCCGTTCCTCAACCCGGGGCAGAAAATCACGCCCAAACGGCAAGTTGCGCGATAGCGGAACTCGATTGAAGCGAAGGCTTACCCAATGAATTTCCGCAATATTTCGTCCTGGTGCATCAAGAATCCGGTACCGCCGATTGTGCTGTTCATCGGCCTGATGCTGGCCGGGATCGTCGCCTTCCTGCAGATGGACGTCAACAATAACCCGGACATCGATTTCCCGGCTGCCGAAGTGACGATCTCTCAGCCGGGCGCCGCGCCGACCGAGATGGAAAACCAGATCACGCAGAAGGTCGAGGCCGCGATCCGTTCGGTCAACGGCGTTGACGAGATCAACAGTTCGGTCCGTGAGGGCAGCAGTACGACCTTCGTCCAGTTCGAAATCGGCACCCCGACCGATCGGGCGATCAACGACGTGCGCGATGCCGTCGCCCAGATTCGCGGCGACCTGCCCGACGGCATCCTTGAGCCGCAAATCAACCGCGTCGACATTTCCGGCGATCCGATCCTGTTCGTCGCCGCCGAAACCACCGACATGAGCCTGGAGCAACTGTCCTGGTACGTCGACAATAGCGTCTCGCGCCGACTGCTCGGCGTGGAAGGTGTCGCAGCGGTGACCCGCGAGGGCGGCGTCGATCGACAGATCCGCGTCATCCTCGATCCCGCCGCGCTCCAGGCGCAGGGCATTACGGCAGCGCAGGTCAACCAGCAGCTGCGCCTGACCAATATGAACGGCACCGGCGGCCGGGCGGAAATCGCCGGGTCGGAACAGTCGGTGCGCGTGCTCGGCAATGCCAAGGACGCCTATGGTCTGTCGCAGACTAACATCATCGTGCCGGGCGGCCGTACGGTCCGGCTCGCCGACCTCGGGGAGGTCAAGGACGCCTATTCGGAGCAGCGCACCATCGCCAAGATGAACGGGCGGCAGGTGATCAGCTTCAACGTCCAGCGTTCCAAGGGCGCGTCGGAAGTCACCGCCTATGACGACGCGTGGAAGGAACTGCACAAGATCGAGAAGGAAGATCCGCGCATCCACTTCGCCGAGATCGTCAACCAGGTCGATTATACCAAGGAGCAATATAAGTCGGCGATGGAAGGGCTGATCGAGGGAGCAGTGCTGGCCGTCCTCGTCGTCTTCCTGTTCCTCCGCGATTTCCGAGCGACGCTGATTTCCGCAATTGCTATCCCGCTATCGGCAATCCCCGCCTTCTGGTTCATGAACCTGATGGGGATTACCCTGAACGGCTTGTCGCTGCTGGCGATGAGCCTGGTCGCGGGTGTGCTGGTGGATGACGCGATCGTCGAGATCGAAAACATCGTCCGCCACATGCGCATGGGCAAGACGGCCTACCAGGCGTCGATGGACGCCGCCGACGAGATCGGGCTGGCGGTGGTCGCCACCACCATGGCGATCGTCGCGGTGTTTCTGCCGGTGGCGCTGATGCCGGGCATTTCCGGGCAATTCTTCAAGAGCTTCGGCTACACCGTCGTCATCTCGGTGCTGATGAGCCTGTTCGTCGCACGGATGATCACACCGCTGGTTGCGGCCTATTTTCTCAAATCGCATGGCGAGCAGCCCCACGCCTCGGGCAAGTCGATGGCGCGCTACCTCGGGCTCCTCAACTGGAGCCTCGACACCAGCAAGGCGGAATCTTACCGGGCCCGCCACCGTGGCTTCTGGCGCGCCGTCTGGTCGCTGACCCGAGATCATCGATTTTATATGGTCGGCGCCGGCATCATCGCTTTCATCATCCAGGGCGTGCTGTTCGCGACGCTATCTATGTCGTTTCAGCCGCCGCTCAACCTCGACTTTTCGAGCGTCCGCATCGGCATGCCCCCGGGCGCTACTCTCAAGCAGACCGAGGTGGTCGCCGATCGCGCCGCAACGATCCTCGAGAAGGATCTGGCGGTTGATCGAGTGTTCCAGCGCGTGTTTGTCGGCGCCGGCAACCTCAACATCGTTCTCAAGAAAGACCGCAAGGTCACTTCGACCGAATTCGAGCGCGGCCTGACTCCGCAGATGTCGGCGATCCCCGACGCGCGAGTCAATTTCCAGAGCCAGGGCGGCGGTGGGCCCGGCAGCGGCGGGCGCGACATCGTGCTCTATCTGGGCAGCGACAATCCGGATCTGCTGGCGGCCACCGCCAACAAGATTTCGGAGGAAATGGCGACCCTGCCGCAGCTGGTGGCGCCACGCGCAATGGGCGATCTGGTCCGGCCCGAGATCACGATCAAGCCGCGTTTCGACCTGGCCGCCGACCTTGGCGTCACCACGGCCGCGCTTAGCCAGACCATTCGCATTGCGACACTGGGCGACATCGCCCAGAACAGCGCCAAATTCTCGCTCGCCGACCGCCAAGTTCCGATCACCGTGTCGCTCCCCGAAAGCGCGCGTCGCGACCTTTCGGTGCTGGAAAACCTCCCCGTCCCAACCGCTTCGGGCGGATCGGTCGCGCTGAAGTCGGTCGCCGAGATCGGCTTCGGCGCCGGCCCGACCACCGTCCAGCGGACCAACCAGATCCGCCGCCTGGCAGTCGGCGCCGACCTCGCACCGGGGCTGGTGTCGGGCGACGTCTGGCCCAAGATCAATGCGTTGACGACGGTCAAGAACCTGCCCGACGGAGTCCAGAAGCTCGAGCTTGGCGACAGCAAATGGCAGGCCGAATTGCTGTTCTACTTCGCCATCGCGCTGGCGTCGGGCGTGCTGCTGGTGTTCGCGGTGCTGGTGCTGCTCTATCGCCGTTTCCTGTCGCCGTTCGTCAATATGGGCTCGCTGCTGCTCGCCCCATTGGGCGCCGCGGTGGGATTGCACCTGACCTTCAATCCGGTATCGCTGCCGGTGCTGATCGGCATCCTGATGCTGTTCGGGATCGTCGCCAAAAATTCGATCCTGCTGGTCGATTTCGCGGTCGAGATGATGGGTCATGGCATGGCCAAGAACGACGCCATTTACGAAGCCGGGCACAAGCGCGCGCAGCCAATCGTGATGACCACCGTCGCGATGGTTGCCGGCATGGTGCCGATCGCCATCTCGCTGTCGGGTGACGGCAGCTGGCGCGCGCCGATGGGCGTCACCGTAATCGGCGGCCTGATCTTCTCGACCGCGTTGACGCTGCTGCTAGTGCCGGCCTTCTTCTCGATCGCAATCGATATCGAGAGCTGGATCGCGCGCAAGTTCGGCAAGTTCATCGACAATGGCGAGGTGCACAAGCCGATGGACGGCCCAATCCCGCAACCGGCGGAGTGACATCGCCCATCCGGAGGCTAGAGTGGCGGCGATGAGCCCGCCGCTGCAACCGCCGGTCCTGACCCGCTTCAACCCGGCCCAGCCGGGGACCGCGGGGATGAAGCGCGCCGCGACCGGCCTGTTAGTGGTGATGGCGGCAATCTTCATCGCCGCCCGCGCGTTCGAACCGGCTTATCCCTGGCTCGCCTGGGTCAAGGCCTTTGCCGAAGCCGGAATGGTCGGCGGCCTGGCCGACTGGTTCGCGGTCACCGCGCTGTTCCGTCACCCGCTTGGCCTGCCGATTCCGCACACCGCGATCATCCCCCGTAACAAGGACCGTATCGGTCAGGCGCTGGCCAATTTCCTCAAGGAGAATTTCCTGATCGCGCCGGTGGTGGCGCGTCGGATGCGGAACATCGACATCGCCGGTGCGGCCGGCCGCTTCCTGCAGGCGCCGCAGGGCGAGGAAACCCGCATTCGCCGCGGCGCATCGCGGCTGATCGCCGACTTGTTCGAAAGTCTCGACGATGAGCGGCTTGGCGGCCTCGTCAAGAGCGCCATCGC
This sequence comes from Sphingomonas sp., assembly GCF_013816785.1. Lineage (GTDB taxonomy): Bacteria > Pseudomonadota > Alphaproteobacteria > Sphingomonadales > Sphingomonadaceae > Sphingomicrobium. The sequence continues at coordinate 24,523 of NZ_JACDDV010000003.1, forward strand.
CAATCGGCTGCGCAAGATGGAGGTGTCGCCGCTGCTCGGCCATGCGCTCGCCTCGGCGATCAACGAGGACCGCCATGTGCCGATGCTCGAGGCCGCGATCCGCTGGACGACGCGCGCGCTCGACGCCAACGAGGGGCTGATCCGCGAGATGGTGCACAAGCGCGCCAACTGGGTGCTCAAGCTCGCCGGGCTTGATGCCAAGCTGGCCGACGCGATCGTCGACGGCCTGAGGAAGCTCAGCGCCGACATGCACACCGATCCGGCCCACCCGGTCCGCATCAAGATCGAGGAAGCGCTGGCGAGCCTCGCCAACGACCTCCAGACCAAGCCCGAGACGCGCGAGCGGGTGGAAGCAATGAAGGTCGAGCTGCTCGACAACCAGTCGGTGTCGCTATGGCTCGACACGCTGTGGCAAAAGGCCCGCGAGGCGATGATCCGCGCCGCGCGCAACCCCGACGCGGCGATGGCCGGCAAATTGGGCGAGGTGCTCAGGTCGATGGGGCAGAATCTGGAAAAAGACGCCCGGATGAAGTCGGCGATCAACATGTTCGCCCGCCGCGCCGTCTCGGGCATGGCCGCCAGCTACGGCAGCTCGATCGTCAAGCTGGTCAGCGAGACGGTGCGCGGCTGGGACGCCCAGACCATTACCAACCGCCTGGAAAGCGCGGTCGGCCGCGACCTCCAATACATCCGCATCAACGGCACGCTGGTTGGCGGACTGGTCGGCCTGGTGCTTCACGCGCTCGACGGGCTGTGAGTGAGGAAGCCGACGCGCTGGCCGAAATGGCTCGAAACCGCGGGCTCAAGCTGGTTCGCTCACGCGTCAGGACGCCCGGCAAGCGAGCATTTGGGAAATTCGCCCTGGTTGACCCGTCGGGCAAGACCGTGCTCGGTGCGGGCGATAAGCATCCGACCGCCACGCGCGAGGAGGTCGAAGCTTATTTGCGCACCGCCACCGCGACCGGCTGGAGCGCCTCGCTGGGGGTCACGCCGTCGCGCCGGCGCAAGACGGCCAAGCCCAAGCCCGCGCCGCCTCCTGCGCCCGAACTCAAGGTGCGCGAAGCCAAGCCGGCCGACGCCGCCGCGCTGGTCAAGCTCATTGCTCTGCTCGACCACCGCGTCACGGCCGCAGGGGTTAGGAAGCGCCTCGTCAACGCGGGCCTCCCGACGCTGGTTGCGGTGGAAGGCAAGGCGGTCGTCGGGCTGTGCGGCCTACACCAGATGAGCGCCATCCACCGCGACCAGCCGGTCGGACGAATCACCATCCTGGTCGTTGCCGAGGCATGGCGGGGAAAGGGTATCGGCCGCCTGCTCCTCGAGACCGCCGAGCATAGGCTGATCGACGCGGGCTGCGGCCCGATCGAAATTACCAGCAACGACCGTCTGGCCGAAGCTCACGGCTTCTATCGGAAGATGGATTACGAACAGACCAGCCGGAGGTTCGTCAAAACGCTTTGACCCGCTTTCGTCAGGCAGACCGTCCCCCGGACGGTCTTAGCCTGCCGAAACCCGCTCAATGCTCGCGCCGACGCCCTGCAATTTCTCCTCGAGCCGCTCATAGCCTCGGTCGAGGTGATAGACGCGCAGCACTTCGGTCTCGCCCTCGGCGGCCAGTCCGGCGAGCACCAGGCTCATCGACGCGCGCAAATCGGTCGCCATGACCTGGGCCCCGGTCAGCCCTTCGACGCCGTGGACGATCGCCGAGCGACCGCGCACGTCGACCTCGGCGCCCATCCGGCGCAGTTCCGGGACGTGCATGTAGCGGTTTTCGAAGATCGTTTCCTCGAGGAAGCTTTCGCCGCTCGCCAGCGCCAGCATCGCCATGAACTGCGCTTGCATGTCGGTCGGGAAGCCGGGATAGGGCGCGGTCGAGATGGCCAGCGGCTTCAATGGCTTGTCGGCGGTCACGCGCATGCCGTTGTCGGTCATCTCGATCATCAAACCCGCCGCCGCGAGCGCGTTGGTGATCGCCAGCATGTCCGACGGTTTGGCGCCAAGCAGTTCGATCGAGCCGCCGGTGATCCCCGCCGCGCAAGCGTAGCTGCCCGCCTCGATCCGGTCGGGCATGACCGAATAAGTACAACCATGGAGCCCCTCGACTCCATCGATAATCAGGTGCGACGAGCCGATACCCTCGATCTTGCCGCCCATCGCCACCAGCAGATTGCACAGGTCGACGATCTCGGGCTCGCGCGCGGCGTTGAACAATTGGCTGCGTCCAGTCGCCAGCACTGCGGCCATCAGCGCGTTTTCGGTCGCGCCGACCGACACCACCGGAAAACTGTAATCGCCGCCCGACAGGCGCCCCTTGAGGGCCGACGCTTTGACATAGCCAGCCGCCAGTTCGATTTCCGCGCCGAGACATTCGAGTGCCCTTAGATGTAGATCGATCGGCCGGTCGCCGATGGCGCAGCCGCCCGGCAGCGACACCGTCGCTTCGCCGGCCCGCGCCAGCATCGGACCCAACACCAGGATCGACGCGCGCATCTTGCGCACCATGTCATAGGGCGCGACAGTCGAGGCAATGTCCTTGGCCTCCAGCGTCATCTGCCGGCCGAACTCGCCTTTCTTGACGCCTTCAACCTTGGTCGAGACGCCGAGACCGTTGAGCAGGTGCGAAAAATTGTCGACATCGGCCAGCCGCGGCAGGTTGGCGAGCGTCAGCTTCTCGTCGGTCAGCAGTGCGCACGGCAGCAGCGCCAGCGCGCTGTTCTTCGCCCCCGAAATCGGGATCTGCCCCTCGAGGCGCTTGCCCCCAGTAATGCGAATGGAATCCATCGACGCGCTTTAGCGGCTGGCGGGGTACTGTAAATCCTCGCCCAGAGCGCGGAGGATATTTCAGGTCACGCTTTTTCCAGCGTGCATTGCAGCGGATGCTGATTTTCACGGGCGAAATCGATCACTTGGCTGACCTTGGTTTCCGCGACTTCGTAGGTAAACACGCCGCAGATCGCGAGGCCCTGCTGGTGGACCTGGAGCATGACTCGGGTCGCATCCTCGATGCTCATCGAGAAATAGCGCTGCAGCACGAGCACGACGAATTCCATCGGCGTATAGTCGTCGTTGAGCATCAGTACTTTGTAATTGCTCGGCTTTTTTGTCCGCGGGCGAGTGCGCGTGACCACGCCGGTCTCGATCTCGTCGAGCCCGTCACCGCGTCCGGGCTCGTCGCCCGCCATCAGAATCACGTCGCTAATCATCTGCGCCCCACGATATGGCATCGCGCCAACGCGCTGCAAGGCACTGCGGTCCGTCATTCGTCCCGAAATGAAAAGCGGCCGCCCCCGACTCTACGCTGGGGACGGCCGCACACTGGTTGCCCTCACGAGGAGGGGAGAAGTTTAGGCAACCAATTTGTTGACGCGCTCGGCGTTGATGCTGGCGCGATTCTGCAGCGGCTGCACGGCTTCGCCGGCAAGCTTGACGACGCGCTCGGTCAGCTTCGAGCTTTCCGCCACGATGCGGTCGAACGAGGCGCGGGCCAGTTCCGACTGGATCTGAAAGAACTCGGTCGGTGACTTGGCTTCGGCCAGCGTCTTGACCGCATCCGACGCCCGCTCAAGGCCCTGCTTGCTCGAGGCCAGGGCATCCTGACCGATCGCCTTGGCGCCGTTGGCGGCAATGCGGCCGGCTTCGACGATCGCGTCGACGTTCGCCTTGGCTAGATCGGTCATCTCTTCGGCGGTCTTCTGCGACTTGGCGACGAGCTGCTGGCTGCGCTCGCCGGCACCGGCGAACAGATTTTGGAACTTCTCGTTGCCGGGAAGCTGGAAGCCGGCGAACAGCGAGTTGAAATCATAAGCCATGGTGTTGATCCTTTCGATGGGGGCCACGGTTGCGGCAATCGCCGCCTTCCGCGTGGCGCGAACGGTCTTGACCGCGCGCTTGTTGTTGTTCTTGACGGCAGCGACGATTTTCGCCGGAGCCTTGCGGGCGCGGCGGGTCCGCACCACCTTCTTGACCTTGGCAAGAGGCTTCGTCACCGCCGCGCGGTTAGTCGAGGCGGGCTTCGCAGCCGCCGCTTGAGTCGCTTCAATAGCGGCCTTGGCCGGCGCTGCGACGGCATCAACGGCCGCGTTCACACTGCTCTGGGTCTTCTTATCGTCTGCCACGTCAAACTCCTTATGTTGCAGTGCACAATAATAGATCGCGGCCGACATTTCAAGCGTTTTTGTGCGTTGCAGCATAAACTGACCGAGCTGCTTGACGGGTCGCGCCCAACGGGGGCAAGTGCGGCCATGGCCGACCCGAGCAGCTCCCCCGATCCGCGCCGCCGCCGTGGCCTTTTGATCGTGCTGTCCTCGCCCTCCGGCGCCGGCAAGACGACCATCAGCCATATGCTGAGGGAAGCCGACCCGGAGATCACCATGTCGGTTTCCGCGACCACGCGGCCGATGCGACCGGGCGAGGTCGATAAGGTAGACTATCATTTCGTCGACGATGCCGGTTTTCAGTCGATGATCGACGACGGCGATTTCGCCGAGTGGGCCTATGTCTTCGATCATCGCTACGGCACGCCCAAGGCGCCGATCAAGGCCGCGCTCAAGGACGGCCGCGACATCTTGTTCGACATCGACTGGCAGGGAACCCAGCAGCTCGAGGCGGGCATGGGCGAGGATCTGGTCAGCATCTTCATCTTGCCGCCATCGATGAAGGAACTCGACCGCCGCCTCCATGCGCGCGGAACCGACCGCGATGACGTCATCGCCGAGCGCATGCGCCGCGCCGCCAGCGAGATCGGCCATTGGGCCGAATATGATTATGTGCTGATCAACGAGGATATGGATCGCTGCCTCGCCGAAGTGGAGGCGATCGTAGCCGCCGAACGCTTGAAGCGCACGCGCCAGCCGGGCCTTGTCGCCTTCGTCCGAGAGTTGGTCGAGCGCCCCTAGGCTATCGGGGCGAGTCGAGCAGCCGCAGGAAGCGCGCTCCGGCAAGAAAGTCGCGCCGCCGCGCTTCGAGCGCCGTTACGGCCTCGGCATCGGCGCCCCATTGCTCGGCCTGCCACCGCTCGTCTAGGCTGACCGCCCACCACGCGTCCTCCGGCGCTAAGGCCTTCTCATACACCGCCAGGGCGACGATCAAGGATCCGCTGATCGTGACCAGCGGAGACAGTCCGGCCAGGTTAAAAGCGGCCATCGTGCCGACTGCATCGCCCAGCCGAGCGACCGACGGCCCTGGCTGGGCAACATGCATGATCTCTTGTGAGGTCGCGAGCTCAGCCCCGAACCGCCGCTTCGCCCAATCGAGCAACGGATCCCATTCCTCCTCCTGCATCGTGACCAGAGATTTCGGCCGTTGTGCGCGATAACAGAGGAGGTCGCTTTCGCCATATTTGGCGAGTTCCGCCGCGAATCTTGCTGGATCAGGCGCGACTTGGTCGATCGCCGCATTAGAGAGCCCAGTTAGTGGCATCGCACGCGGATCGACCGTTTCGCCGCTGGCGTTCCACTCCGAGGCGATCGCCTCGGCCAGCGCCCGGGTCGGCACGACCAGGTCGGCCCGCGCCGGCGTTTTCACCCGGCGCCCGTCGAGCATGATGGCATAGCCTTTCCCGGCCTCGACCACCTCGGCATTTTTCCAGAATCGCTTCACTTGCGCCTCGACGCGCGCCGCCTGACATGCGTCGCGAAAACGGCTTCCAGGGCGCCGGTGATGGCCAATATGCCGCCGAGCAGCGGCCAGCCGCCCGGTTTGAGAATGTCGCTGAAGGCAATTGCAATTCCGCCTAGGAACAGGGCGAGGCCCATCAGCCGAATCGCCGTGAATGCCTTGAACTCCTGCCTGGCCCTCTCTTCGTCGCTCACCCGATCCTCCCGGTCCATCTGATCATTTGCGCTTGGGTTTGCGCGATGTCGGCTTGGTCAATGGCGCACTTCCACGTGCCCGCCGCTCGCCCTTGCGGGCCTTGCGCGCCGACTTGGCCGCCGCCGCCACGCGCTTGGCCTTTGTCACCGGCGACTTGGCCGGATCGGGCGTGTCGAGCGGCATCATCTCGCCAGCGATCTGCTCAAACCCGAGGGTCGCCAGGCTCTCGGCGAAATGCGCCGGCAGGTCGGCGGTGTAATCGATCGGCTTTCCGTCGAGACCCTCGACCTTCAGCCGCCGAGCATGGAGGTGCATCTTGCGGCTGATCCCGCCGGTCAGGAACGCTTCCGCCCCGCCATATTTGGCGTCGCCGACGATCGGATGGCCGATCGCCGCCATGTGCGCGCGCAGCTGATGCGTGCGCCCGGTCATCGGTTGGAGCTCGACCCAGGCGGCACGGTTGCCGGCGCGATCGATCAACCGATAGCGGGTTCGCGCGGGCAGGCCATTCTCCTCATCGACGTGCATCTTTTCGCCGCCGGTCCCGGGCTGCTTGGCGAGCGGCGCATCGACCACGCCTTCGTCGAGCGACGGCACTCCGACGATCAGCGCCCAATAGACTTTGCGCGCGGTGCGGCCCGAAAATGCTTTCGCGAAATGCCCCGCCGCCCGCGCCGATCGCGCCACGAGAAGCACGCCGCTGGTGTCCTTGTCGAGGCGGTGGACCAGCTTGGGGCGGTGGCCCTGAGCGTCGGCAAGCCCGTCGAGCAGCCGGTCGATATGCTGCACGGTCTTGGTCCCGCCCTGCGTGGCGAGGCCCGGCGGCTTGTTGAGCATGAACCAGTCGCGGCCCTTGGCCATGACCATGTCCTGGACATAGGCGGCCTCATCATCGCTCAGCGGCTCGACGACCCGCTGAGGCCGCGCGCCGGGGCCTTCCGCGAGCGTCGGCTCGGCCGGCGGCACGCGCAGCGTCTGCCCGGTCTGCAGCCGGTCACCGGGCGCGGCGCGCCTACCGTCGATGCGCACCTGCCCGGTCCGCGCCCAGCGAGACACGAGGTTGAAGCTGACGTCGGGCAAATGCCGCTTGAACCATCGGTCGAGGCGGATGCCGTCGTCGTCGTCGTCGACGCGAAACGTCCGGACATTGTCGGTGGGAGCCAGGGCCATGGCCGCCCTTAGCCGGAAGCCTGCTCGTCCGCCATTGCCCAATAATCCAATGTGCGGCGCTGCAGTTGCTTGATGAATCGCGCGGCCTTCGCCCCCTCCCACGGCCCCTTATAGCCATGCGCCGACCCGCCGCCAGCGACCCACCAGCCCTGCCCCGGCAGCCCATCCGACTGTCGCGCCACCAAGACCGCCAGCTCGGGCTCGCCACGATCTGCGGCCTCGGCGTCGACCGCGCCTAGCGTCTTGCACAAGGCGCGCATCTTGGGCCGGGAAAATCCGTACCCGAGCCGTTCGAGCAATTCCGAATAGGTCAGCCCATGCCCGGCCGATGCCGCCGCGACGAGATGCGCGCGGACCTCCTCTGGGTCCGAAATGCCGCTCACGTTGCTCCGCTCACGTTGGCCTGCTCACTTCGGCTGGTCGGCGACCGGGGTGAGTTCGAATACGTCGAGTCTGGCGCCGTTGTGCGGATAGGGGATCACCAGCCGCCACTTGAACGGAGCGATCCGCTCGAAGACGCCAGCCATATCGCGCTTGGGATCGTCGCCATAGGCACGCGCCTCCTCTTCGTTGCCGAGTGCCAGGCTGCCAAGGAAGATCAGGCGGCTGGGCAGATCGTCTTCCCACAATCGGCCGGCTGGCCGCTGGCTGCCAGTCTGCTTGACGATGGTGAATTGGTCGCCCTCGACCTGGATATAGCAGAAGAACGGCTGGAATTTCTGAAACGCCGGCCCCTTGCCGCCCTGCCGCCCCAGCGTGATCACGCGGCAACTGTAGCTCCCCGGGGTCGGCGCCGGGCGCGGAAGGGCCGCGTTGGGGTCGAGCAGCCTGCCTTCGGCCTTGACCCCATCGCGAAAGGCCGCTGCGCGCGCTTCGGTCAGCCCGCTAGACCAGGCAGCCGCGACCCGCCGGATACGGTTGAGGTCGGTGGGATTGGCGACCGCCTGCCAGATATCGGCCCTGGTGCGCTGCGCCGCGGTGACTACCGGCCGCGGCGCCTGCTTGGCCGGAAACACGCATCCAGCAAGGCCGCAGGCGCTCAGCAGGATGAAGGGCCGACAGGGTCTCAACGTCTCGACTCCTAAAAATGCAGGCCAGCTGCGCGCACCGTGACAAAGGCCGCGTCCGCTTTCAACCAACGATATCTTTGCCATGACGATTGACTGGGCGATGGCAGCCGTTACGCGAACGGCGGGTGAACGCACCGATCCTCTCTCCGCCAGTTTCCGACCAGGCCGCCCGCCATGCACGGGCAGGACTGTTCTACGGCCTTGCCGCCTACGGGCTGTGGGGTGTCCTGCCGATTTATTTCAAGCTGTTGAAGGGGGTTCCTTCGGTCGACATCGTCGCCCACCGAATCGTCTGGTCGATGGTCGCGCTAGCCCTTCTGGTGACCGTCGCCCGTGCCTCGAATCAAGTGAAGGCGGCATTTCGTCAGCGCCGTACATTGGCGGTACTGGCAGTGACCGCCGTTCTGATCGGCACCAACTGGTTACTCTATGTCTATGCAATCAATTCGGGGCATATCCTCGCCGGCAGCCTAGGCTATTATCTCAATCCGCTCGCCAACATCCTGCTGGGACGGTTCATCCTCAAAGAGAGGCTGACCCGGCTGCAATGGGCGGCGGTGGCCATTGCCGCGGCCGGAATCGCGGTGCTGGCGGCCGGCGCACTTGGCACGCTGTGGATCAGCCTGACACTATGCTTCAGCTTCGCCACCTATGGCCTGCTCAGAAAGATCGTCGCGGTTGAATCGCTTGCCGGCCTGACTATCGAGACGATGATCCTGTTTCCACTGGCGCTCGGCTGGCTGCTGATCGGCGGCGCCGAGGGGCGGCCATTCCTCGGCAGCGGCGGCGGGTCCGAAACGGCCTTGCTGATGGCCGCCGGGATTGTCTCGACCGTGCCACTGCTGTGCTTCACCGCCGCCGCGCGGCGTTTGCCCTATTCAACTGTCGGCATCCTTCAATTCCTCGCTCCCACGCTGCAGTTTTTGCTCGCTGTCGCGGTCTATGGCGAAACGTTCACGCGCGCCCATGCCATCGCCTTCGGGGCGATCTGGATCGCGCTCATCCTCTATGTTTCGTCGCTGATCGCCACCCGCCGCCGCGCGGCCCTTGCCGAGGGCGCCGGTTAAGGGCATCCTCGCGCCATGCTCAACCTCGTCTCGATCATCATCGGCCTTGTCGCGCTGGTCTGCGCCGCGATCGCCTTCATCCCGCTGCTCGGCTGGGCCAATTGGCTGATCATTCCGCTGGCCGTGGTCGGCGCGGGTATCGGCGCGATGGGTGCGGGCAAGGCGGGGCGCAACCTCAACCTGTTCGTCATCGTCGTCGGCATCATCCGGCTGATGATCGGCGGCGGGATCATTTGAGCCGCGATCCGCGCATCGACGCCTACATCGCGAAGGCCCGGCCCTTCGCCCAGGATATTCTAACGCACGTCCGCGAGCGCGTTCATGCCGTCGTTCCCGATGTCGAAGAAACGCTCAAATGGAGCATGCCCGCCTATACCAGGGGCGGCGCGATCCTGCTGATCGCCGCCGCTTTCAAGGCACATGCAGCCTTGAATTTCTGGCGAGGTCAGGAACTCGCCTCGTCCCACGACACGGTCGGGGCGATGGGGCAGTTCGGCAAGCTTAAAAGTCTCGCCGACTTGCCGTCCGACGCCAAGCTCGACGCGATGATCTCCGATGCTGCGCGCCTGGCCGCGGGCGCGGCCGTACCACGCAAGCCCAAGCACGCGCCGAAGCCGCCAGCCGAGCTTCACCCCGATTTCGCCGCCGCGCTCAGCGCCGATCCGAAAGCTAAAGCGACTCTCGACAGCTTTCCGATCTCAGCGCAGCGCGATTATTTCGGCTGGATCGCGGAAGCGAAGCAGGAGGCGACTCGAGCGAAACGCATCGCGACTGCGGTGGAATGGCTGGCCGAAGGCAAACGCCGGCTATGGAAGTATGAAAAATGCTGATGCCGGGGGCATGAGTAGTTTTGATACTCAAAATCGCTGAACCTCAGCGCGTCCTGACATATCTTCCCGGCGCATCCTCAATCGCCTTGAGCTTGCCCGCCCCCGGCACGCGCGCCCCATCGGCCTTGATCGTCTTCGGCGCCTCGGCCCTGAGCCATTCGACCCAGTCCGGCCACCAACTGCCTTTTTGCTCAGTCGCGCCCGCGACAAACTCGTTGAGGGTCGCGGCCGCGCTCTCATTGGTCCAATATTGATACTTGCCTGCGGCTGGCGGGTTGACCACCCCGGCGATATGCCCCGACCCCGCCAGCACGAAGCGCTTGGGACCGGTCAATATTCTCATCAGCTTCCACACGCTGGCGCTCGGCGCGATATGGTCTTCGCGGCCCGCCTGAATATAGGCCGGCGTGTCGATCTTGGTCAGATCGATCGGCACCCCGGCAATTTCGATCGCCCCCGGCTTAACCAGCAGATTGTCGCGATACAGCCGCTGCAGATAATCGCGGTGCCATTCGCCCGGCAGGTTGGTGACGTCGCCGTTCCAGTGCAGCAGATCAAACGGCGGCGGGTCGTTGCCCATCAGATAGTTATTGACGACATAATTCCAGATCAGGTCGCGGCCGCGTAGCAAATTAAACGTCGCCGCCATCACCCGCCCGTCGAGCACGCCCTTTTCGGCGGTCAGCTTGGTTAGCATCGCCATCGTCTCGTCGCCGAGGAACAATTTTAGGTCGCCAGCTTCCTCGAAATCGACTTGGGCGGTGAAGAAGGTCACGCTCGCAACTCTGTCCGCTTCGCCTTTCGCCGCCAGCCACGCCAGCGCGGCCGCTAGCGTCGTCCCCGCGACGCAATAGCCGATGGTGTGGACCGATTTCACGCCGAGCAGGTCGCGGATCACCTCGACCGCCTCGACCTGCGCCGCGACATAATCGTCCATTGTCACATCGCGGATCGTCTCGTCGGCCGATTTCCAGCTGACCATGAACAGGCTGACCCCCTGGTCGACGGTCCATTTGACGAAGCTTTTTTCGGGCGTGAGATCGAGGATGTAGAAGCGGTTGATCCACGGCGGGAAGATGACGAGCGGCGTCTCGAGCACCGTTTCGGTGGTCGGGGCATAGTGGATCAATTGAAACAGCCGCGTTTCGTGAATCACCTTGCCAGGTGTCGTCGCCAGATTGCGCCCCAGCTCGAACGCGCCCTCGGGGCTTTGCGTCACCTGCCCGCGCGAAATGTCGCCAAGCATGTTCTTGAGGCCGGCGAGCAAATTCTCGCCTTTGGTCTCGACCGTCCGCTTCATCACTTCGGGGTTGGTCGCCATGAAATTGGCCGGGCTCATCGCATCGACGAATCCCTTGGTGGCGAAGCGCAGGCGGCTCCGCGCGGCCTCGTCGAGCCCCTCGATCTCTTCGACCGTGCCGAGAAGTTTGTCCGAAATCGCCAGATAGCCCTGCCGCACCATGTCGAAGACCGGATTCTCTTTCCACTCGGGGCTGTTGAAGCGGCGGTCCCTCGCCTCGCCCGCTTGGGTCGCCTGCCCGATCATCTGGCCCCACGCCTCGAGCCCCTTCGACCAGGCCTCGGCTCCGGCGCTCATCCATTGCATCGGGTCTGTCGCGCTGGCCGGCGTCTGAGCGAGTCCAAGGCCCGGCATATGGCTCGCCTTGCCGAGATTGTCCGCCCAGGCGGCCATGATCATCTCATTAGCCCGCGCCATCACCAGCGCCCAATGCTGCCAGTCCTCTATCCCCGGAACGGTGGTCGTCGTGTCGTCGGTCATGGACCGCCCTATACTCGTCATTGCGAGCGGAGCGAAGTAATCCAGTTTCTTGTTCGCGCTGGATTGCTTCGTCGCTTCGCTCCTCGCAATGACGAATCACCATGACCCCGCCCGCGATCATCCCCGACGCCCTCGTCCTACTCGATTATATTGGCATCGCGGTGTTCGCGGTGTCCGGCGCGCTGCTCGCCGCCGAGAAGAAGCAAACCTTGGTCACCTTCATTTTCTTCGCCGTCGTCACCGGTATCGGTGGAGGTACGATGCGCGACTTGCTGATCGGCGCGCCGGTGTTCTGGGTCCACACCAACGCCACGCTGCTGATCTGCATCGGCGCGGCGCTTGGCGTTTGGACCTTGAGCCGCAAGGCAATCGCTGACCGCGCGCTGCTGTGGTTCGACGCGATCGGCCTTGCTGCTTACGCGACTTACGGCGCGTCGAAAGCGCTGACCTTCGGCGTCGCCCCGGTCCCAGCCTTTGCCATGGGCGTGATGACCGCCTGCGTCGGCGGCATCATCCGCGACGTGCTGGCTAACGAGCCGTCGATCCTGATGCGACCCGAACTCTACGTCACCGCAGCCGCGCTGGCTTCGGGCCTGTTCGTCGGGCTGAGCCTGGCCGGCGCTCCGCCGACCCTCGCCGCGCTGGTCGCCGGTCTGGCAGGTTTTTCGCTAAGAGGCGCGGCGATTGCGCGCGGTTTGAGTCTGCCTGCCTACAATCGATAGTCGCGCCAAGTTTTGGTATCACCCGAGCGAAGTGGGGCGTCTCCTGAATAATCGTTATCGACATACCGAGGCTTTGCTGCGTTCGTCTCGGCTCGCCAGTTAACGTCAAACGCTTGTGATTCGACCAGTCCTGCTGCACTCCAGCAAGTGCGCGCCCTTCGGCACGCGCGGGGACGGACATGAAGAAGCTCTGGTCGGCAATCGTCATCGGCAGCGTGCTCGCATTGGCCGCCTGCTCCACCGCGCCACCGCCCCCGCCGCGGCCGCAAATCGCGCAGCCGACCTTCACGCCTCCGCCCACCGAATACCGCTGGACCCAGGGCAATGCTGCCAAAGGCTTCGAGGCGATGGCTGGCGCGTTCGGGCGCATGACCCTACGACCAGCCGAATTTCTGTGGGCGCCGGTCATTCCTGCCGAGGGTGAAACGCGCCTGGTGGTCGACATCGCCAACCAGATTGCCTTCGTCTATCGCGCCGACCAGTTGATCGGCGTGACCAATGTGTCGAGCGGCAAGAAGGGTCACCCGACTCCGCTGGGCTTCTGGTCGGTCCAGTTCAAGCGGCCGATGTACCGTTCCAAGAAATACGACAATGCGGCGATGCCGTTCATGCAGAGCATCGACGACCATGGCATCGCTTTCCACGCCGGCGTCACACCCGGCTTTCCGGCCAGCCACGGCTGCATCCGCATGCCGCCGAAATTCGCCCAGCGGCTCTACGGCCTGACCAAGGTCGGCGACAAGGTGATCATCGAGGGCTGATTCCTCGCCAAGCTAGCCGAGTTGCGGCATATCAGCGCTCATGAGCCCCATTCTGCCCCCGCCGTCGCCCGAGTTGACCCACCTCGCCCAGATCATCGGCCAGGCGGTCGCGCCGGTGTTCCTGCTCGCCGGGGTCGGCTCGTTCCTTAACGTCTGCGTCGGTCGCCTCTCACGGATCGTCGATCGCGCGCGTACACTCGAGCCGGAATTGCTCGGCAGTCGCGGGCGCGAGCATGACCGGTTGGTCCGAGATGCGACTGCTCGACCGCCGCATGGCACTGGTCAGTCGCGCGATCTCGTTATCGGTGTTTTCGGCGGTGCTTATTTCGGCGGTGGTCGTACTGCTGTTCACCGCCTTCCTCACCGGTTGGAAAATCGGCACGGCGGTTGCGCTGCTGTTCATCGGCGCGATGGTCGCGATCGGGGTCGGCTTCGCGATCTTCCTGATCGAAACCCGCCTCGGCAGCCGCGCGGTCCGCGTCCGCGCCGACGTCCTGATGCATGAAGCAGAGGAAGCAGAGGGCTAAAGGTCGGCAGCCGTCCAGCGGGTCAGCTGACGGGTGGCGGCGCGCAAGGCGGCGGTCGATTGATCGGCCTTGCCGATCGTCAGGGCGCCGGTGAACAGCGCGATGACCACATTTGCAAAGCCGGCGGCGTCGCCGCCCGCATAGTCGGCCTGCCCGACGGATCGATCCTGCTCCACTTTCGCTGTTATCGCCTGGCGCCAATCGTCATAACGATCGGCCAGGGAGGTTCGAATCTCGTCGTCTCTTAGCGCCAACTCGGCGGCGAGATTGCCGAGCGGGCAACCGCCAACCGACCCCTGCTCCTCAAGCGCCGCCACCACCGAATCGAACACCGCGACAATACCCTGTGCTGCGGTCGGCGCGGCCGTCACCCGCTCAATCCACGTCGCCGCCACTTCGGCCGCCACACGCTCGTCGATCACCGCCAGTGCCAGACTCTTCTTACTTGGAAAATGGTGGTGAAGCGCGCCGCCGCTAACTCCGGTCGCACGGATCAGGTGGTGAACGCTGGTCGCGCCGTAGCCGCTCGATTGAAACGCTTGCGCCGCCGCGTCGAGCACGCGGTTGCGAAGCCCGACGGGATCGTTGGTGCGACGGCGGCTGCGGGATTTTATCATCCGCGTGCCATAGGCGCATTGATAAAACCGGACAATCGGTCCGTTCGTTTTTCGAAGGGGCGCGCGTCTCATGGCGATGTCTCGATCGCCGGCACTGAATTTGATCCCGGATCGCTCGACAAGGGCAGGCCCGCGGCCTATCGCCACGCCCGACAATTCAACTGTCTCGGGAAACTCCTCTCACCATGGTCACAGCCTCTTCGGTCCTCGATCGCGTGCTCGTCCTCGAAATGGTCCGCGTAACCGAGGCGGCGGCGATCGCCGCTTCCTCGCTGATCGGGCGCGGCGACGAAAAGGCCGCCGACGCCGCGGCGGTCGAGGCGATGCGCGCCGCCCTCAACGAACTGCCGATGGACGGCACCGTGGTCATCGGCGAGGGCGAGCGCGACGAGGCGCCGATGCTGTTCATCGGCGAAAAGGTCGGTTCTGCGCAGGGCAGCGGCCCCGGCATCGACATTGCGCTCGACCCACTCGAGGGCACGACCATCACCGCCAAGGCCGGCCCGAACGCGCTGGCGGTGCTGGCCATCGCCGAACAGGGCGGGCTGCTGAATGCCCCCGACGTCTATATGGACAAGATCGCCATCGGGCCGGGCTATCCGCAAGGCACGATCGATCTTTCAAAGTCACCGACCGACAATGTCCGCAGCCTGGCCGCCGCGAAAAATGTCCTGCCGCATGAGATCATTGCCTGCGTTCTCGACCGTCCGCGCCATGCCAGCCTTATCGCGGAACTGCGCGCGCTCGGCTGCGGCATCATGCTGATCCCCGACGGCGATGTCGCCGGGGTCATCGCG
This sequence comes from Sphingomonas sp., assembly GCF_013816785.1. Taxonomy (GTDB): domain Bacteria; phylum Pseudomonadota; class Alphaproteobacteria; order Sphingomonadales; family Sphingomonadaceae; genus Sphingomicrobium. Next base: position 39,672 of record NZ_JACDDV010000003.1, read on the forward strand.
ACCACCGATCCCGACACCACGGTCGACATATATATGGGCAGCGGGGGCGCCCCCGAAGGCGTGCTGGCGGCGGCCGCGCTGCGCTGCGTCGGCGGGCAGATCCAGGGCCGCCTGCTGTTCCGCAACGACGACGAGCGGGCCCGCGCGCGGCGCTGGGGGATCGAGGATCTCGACCGGATTTATGCGCTCGAGGACATGGCGCGCGGAGACTGCATCTTTGCCGCCACAGGGGTCACCGATGGGTCGCTGTTGAAAGGCGTCAAGCGGCGACGCGGCGGCTGCATCGAAACCGAAAGCATCGTCATGCGCGCCAGTTCGGGCACCGTCCGCCGCGTCAGCGCCGAACATCGCAAGGGTCTCGCCTGACGGCTCTTGTAGGTGGGCGCCTGCCCTGTAGGTTAACGACATGACCGCCGAAGTCCTCACTGCCAACCTCCAGCCGGTCGAACCTGCCTACCGAAATGCGCTGCGCCTTCGCGCCGCAATCTTCTGGGGGCCGGTGTTGGTCGGCGCGCTGGTACTCGACCGGTTGGTGCTGGCCGACACGGCGGTCGGCGGTCTCGTCCCCGCGCTGGTCGCGTTGCTCGGTCTCGGCGGGGTCGTCGTCGGTCCCAATCGAGTTTACCGTCGCCTCGGTTACGCCATCGACGGTCGCCTGCTGCGGATCGCCCGTGGCTGGCTGTTCCACACCGATACCATCGTCCCGTTCGTCCGGGTCCAGCATATCGACGTGACCGAGGGGCCGGTCGACAAGCTTTTCGGCATCGCCACGCTGGTCGTCCACACCGCCGGCACCCACAACAGCATCGTTACCCTTCCCGGCCTGTCGCCGACCCGCGCCGCCGACATCCGCGAGGCGATCCGGTCCGAGATTCGCGCCGATTCCGAATGACCGAGGCCGCCGCCCTCACCACCGACGATCCCACACTCGGCCCGCCCGAACGGCTGCACCCGCTGTACCTCGTGACCGGTCTCGGCAAGTCGGTGCGCGGCGCCTGGGGGTTGGTCGCGGGCGGCGCGGTACTTGCGACGCAGGGGCGCTGGTGGCTGATCGCGGCGCTGGCGGTCGGAATGGTCGTTGTGTCCTTGGGCAGGCTGCTGCTCAAATGGCTCAAGCTTGAATATCGCGTCGGCGCGCATGAGTTGCGCATCGACAGCGGCTTTCTGAACCGCACCAGTCGCGCCATCCCGTTCGACCGGATTACCGACATCGACCTCGAGCAGGGCCCCATCCACCGCCTGTTCGGCCTCGCTCGGGTGCGCCTGGAAACGGGGGCGTCGGCGGGAGCGAAGACCGAGGACGGCGTGCTCGATACCATCTCGCTCGAGCGGGCCGAGGCGCTGCGCGACCATATCCGCGCCCGCCACGGCCGGCCGGCGCCGGCGCTTGCCGAAGCAGAGGAAGAACCCGCTGCGCTGTTCGCGATGAACATCCGCCGGGTGCTAACCGCCGGGTTTTTCAACTTCTCGCTCGCGGTGCTAGCCGGGTTGTTCGGTCTCAGCCAGACGGTCGGCAATGTGATCGGCTTCGACCCGTTCAGCCGCTCCTTTTGGCGCGCATCGTTCGACCGGATCGAGCCGTTGCAGGGGTTGCTCCTCGCTCATCAATTCGTCGCTGTAATCGGCGGCTCGCTCCTCCTCGTCGCGGTCGGCATCGGCACCGGTATCGTCCGCACCGCGCTGCGCGAGCATGGCTTCCGCCTCGACCGCAGCGACACCGGGTTGCGCCGCCGCCGCGGCCTCCTCACCCTCACCGACGTCTCGATCCCCGCAAAGCGCGTCCAGGCCGCAATCCTCGTCACCGGCCCGATCCGCCGCGCGTTCGACTGGGGCCAGCTTAAGCTTCAAAGCCTCGCCCAGGACGGGGCCAAGGGCGACCATGTCGTCGCTCCGCTGGCGCATCCGGCCGAGACATCGGCGATCCTTGCCTCGCTTGGGTGGCGCGCGACGCCCAAAATGGACGGCTGGCGGCCGGTGTCCGAAGCTTATGTGACGAGTTTCGCGGTGTTGATGGCGCCAGCCCTTGTCGTCATGCTGGGCGCCACCGCCGCCTTCGGCCCGATCGCCTTGTTGTCGATCGCTGTCCTCCCCTTAGCCATCGCGGTGCGCTGGTTCGAATGGCGTCACACCCGCTTTGCCCTGTCTGACGGCTCGCTGTTCATTGATACCGGCTGGTGGCGGCAGCGCCGCGCGATCGTTCCGACCCCCAAGATTCAGAGCATCGACCTGACCGAGGATTTCTGGAGCAGGAAGTTCGGCATCTGCGTGCTCCGCTTGGGCGTCGCGGGGGGCAGCGGCTTTTCGGCACACCACATCCCCGCGCTTATTCGCTCAGAAGCCGAAGCGCTCCGCGCCAAGTTGGTCAACCTGCCGTGAGTGCCCTCTTCGCCTGCGGGGTGGAGCGCAGCCTGGCCGGCCAGCCATGGCGCTGGCGCCGCGCGGGCGGCGACGAGCTTGGTCGCGACCTCACCGACCAACTGCTGCTCGCCCGCGGAATCGAGGAAAGCGACCTCGCCCGACACCGCAGCCCAACGATCCGCGATTTCCTGCCCGATCCTTCCGTGTTCGCCGACATGGACAAGGCCGCCGACCGCCTCGCCGACGCGGTCGAAGCGGAAGAATCGATCGCCATATTCGGCGACTATGACGTCGACGGGGCGACCTCGGCGGCACTGCTGATGCTGCTGTTACGCCGCCTCGGCAATGAGCCAATGGTCTATATCCCCGACCGGCTGATGGAAGGCTATGGCCCGAGCGGCGCCGCGCTGGTCGAATTGAAGCGTCGCGGCGCTTCCCTGGCGATCACGGTCGATTGTGGGGCGCAGGCGTTCGAGGCGCTCGATGAGGCCGCCGCGGCCGGGCTCGAGGTGATCGTCTGCGACCATCACCAATGCGCCGCCCGCCTGCCGATTGCGCTGGCGATGATCAATCCCAACCGTCTCGACGAGAGCGCCGAGGGCGCGGCGCACGGCCATCTCGCCGCGGTCGGCATGGCGTTCCTGCTCGGCGTCGCCTTGCTGCGCGAACTTCGCCGGCGCGGTCGATTCGTCGGCGACCGCGCCGAGCCCAAGATCATCGACCTGCTCGACATCGTCGCGCTCGGCACCGTCGCCGATGTTGCGCGGCTCAAGACCCTCAACCGCGCCTTTGTGACGCAGGGCCTCAAGGTCATGAGCGAAGGCCGCAACATCGGTCTCGTCGCGCTCGCCGAGGCGGCGCGGCTCGTCAAAGCACCAAATTGCCGCGACCTCGGCTTCGCCCTCGGCCCGCGCATCAACGCGGGCGGCCGGGTCGGCAAGTCGGACTTGGGAGTCCGTCTGCTCACCACCGCCGACCCCGAGGAGGCCCGCGCCATCGCCGCCGAGCTCGACCGGCTGAACGAGGAGCGCCGCGCGATCGAGATGCTGGTCGGCGAACAGGCCAGCGAAGCCGCCGAGGCGCAAGCCAACGCCCCGCTGATCCTTGTCTCGGGCCGCGGCTGGCACCCCGGCGTGATCGGCATCGTCGCCAGCCGCTTGAAGGAGCGCTTCGGCCGGCCGGCGATTGTTGTCGCGGAAGAAGAGGACGGCACGGGCAAGGGTTCGGGCCGGTCGATATCGGGCGTCGATCTGGGCGCGGCGGTGCTGGCGGCGATGGACAGCGGTTTGCTGATCGCGGGAGGCGGTCATGCGATGGCCGCCGGGTTAACCGTGGCGCCGGGGGGAGTGGGCGCGTTAACCGAGTTTCTCCACGACCGGTTGGCCGCCGACATCGAGGCGGCGCGCGGCGGGCGCTCGCTGCTGCTCGATGCGCTGCTCTCGCCGGGCGGCGTGTCGGGGCCGCTTTGCGATGCACTCGACGCTGCAGGGCCTTATGGCGCTGGCTGGCCCCCACCACGCGTCGCCGCTGGGCCGGCGCGCCTGCTGCGCCCCGGCATTGTCGGCAACGGACATGTCCGCGCGATTGCCTGCGGCGACGACGGCAAGTCGTTCAAGCTGATCGCCTTCCGCGCCGCCGATACTCCGCTCGGCCAGGCGCTACTGTCGTCGTCCGGCGACCAGCGCTGGTGGCTCGCGGGCACGATCAAGCGCGACGAATGGAACGGCGGCAATGCGGCCGAAATGCACCTCGACGACGCCGCCCCTGCTTGACCGGCGGGCGGCCTTCCCCTAACCGCGCCCCGCTACCACGGCCCCTTCGTCTAAGGGTTAGGACGCGGCCCTTTCACGGCTGAAATACGGGTTCGAATCCCGTAGGGGTCACCATAGTCAAGCGCTAAACACCTTGACCATCCTGAATTTTTCTAACGAAGGGCAAGCGAGCCCCACATTTTGTCCCACACATATTTTCGGTCTTCGCTAAACGTCACGGCCCACTCTGGGACAAGAGTATGCCGATAGGGCTTATCGGGTTCGGCACCGGCTGCTTTTGGCTGGAATCGGACGGTCTGCACCTGCGAGAGTGGCTTTTAAAGACAGCCATTCGTGCTGAACCTCCGGCGGAGGATCACGGGTACAATCGTGAATTGATCGATTTCACCAGGCACACTGATGTCGCCGATGTTCGCCGGCGCTGTCGAGCTTTGCCCTGTTGAAGAATGAACTTCGCTTGGATACGGTGAAGCTGCGAATTCGGCCGCGGGCACATTGACTTAAAAGTTAGCCCGCCAAACAGGATCGGATACGACTGAGATCGGGCGATTCTGTAACTTTTGCGTCATTGGATCGAATTGACATTCGAACCCTTAACTAGGCTAATGACGGTGATGTTCCGCTTATTCCATCTTGGTTTGCTGATAATGACGCTCATTGGTTTGATCGGCCAATCATCAGCGATGGCGATGGCACAGGCGGCTCCCGCGTCGCGTCATGCCTATGCGGTAAACTCGTGGGCGGCCGGGATGGACTGCGCGCAAATGCCGATGGCGCCTGGCCGGAACAAGGGACCGTGCAAGCAGATTTCGCTGCAGTGCATCGCAGCGATGGGCTGTTCGCCCTTGGCGCTGACGGTGCCTGATGTACGAAACGCGGAGGCCCAGAGCGTTGAGCCTTCCAAAACCACGCCTAGCGCGGTTGCCCGCCTCGCGGGTCGATCCTACGGTCCCGAACCGGATCCGCCCACTTTCCTGATCTGACGCCCGGACTCCGTCACCTCGCCGCCTGACAGGTCGCGAAAACGACGGGCCAGCTCAGATCGAGGAATAACAATATGAACATGATTTCAGGCGCGAAGGCCTTGCCGCGCACTTCAGGCAAAGCAGCCGGCGTTGGGTTGTTGACGGCCGCAATGCTGTCTATCGTCGTGGCCGCTCCAGCGCGGGCCGATCCCCTCAGTTTCGAACAGGCCATTGCTCGCGCCCAGGCGAACGCGCCCTCGCTCCAGGGGAAGCGGCTAGGGGCGCAAGCCAGCCAGGCGGCACGAGGAGCTGCTGGCGCGCTGCCGGACCCCAAATTGTCGCTTGGCATCGACAGTTTTCCAATTTCCGGGCCGCTCGCTTTCAAGCCGTCGCAGGATAATTTCACTTGGGTTAAAATGGGCGTGTCGCAAGATATTCCGAACCCGGCCAAGCGCCGCGCGCAGCGAAATCGCGCCGATGCCGACATCAATGCGGCCGAGGCCGAAGTCGCGCTTGAGGCGCGTACCGTCGAGGTTGGAACCGCGGTCGCATGGATCAAGCTCGCGTTTGCCCAGCAACGACTTGCCGTAGTCGATAAGCTGCGCGGCCAGCTTGACCGGCTCGTGCGAATCACCCCCAGCTCGGTCGCCGCAGGAACGGCGCGCCCGGCCCAAACCCTTGCGGGCCGACAGTCGTTGGCCGAGCTTGATGACCGGCGCGAAGATCTGATCGCCGAAACCGACCGCGCTCGCGCCGAACTGACCCGGTGGACGGGGGACGTCGACCCGAGCATCGCCGGTCAGGTCCCCAACTTCGTGGTCGATAGGTCGATCCTTCGCCCCTCCCTCGACCAAAACCCCTTGCTCGCGCCGGTCGAGGCACGGATCGGCCAGGCGAGCGCCGATGTCCTACTGGCCGAGGCCGACCGAAAGTCCGATTTCGGGGTCGAGGCGGCTTATCAGCATCGTGACCCGCGCTTTGGCGACTACGTATCCGCCGGGATCACGGTCAGCCTGCCATTTTTCACGCGAAACCGCCAGAATGCGCTGATCGCCGCCCGTCAAGCGCAAGCTGGACAGGCCGACGCCGAACGCGAGGCAGCCCTCCGGGCGCTCGCGGCTGACCTCGAAGCGCGGCTGGCGGACCATGCCATGCACCATGCGCAATGGATGCGATCGCGGCGGACGCTCGAGCCTCTGGCCCGCGAGCGCGTAGGATTGGAGACCGCCAGCTATGGCGCCGGTCGCGCCAGCCTGGTCGAGGTCGTCGATGCCCATATCGCGCTTGTCGACGCGGCGTTGACCACGCTTGACCGCGAGGCACTCGTCGAAATCGACGGCGCCCGACTGACCCTCACGTATCGGAGCGCCGGACGATGACGCCATTTAACTTCATGCCACGCACTCCGGTGGGCCGGGCGATCATCCTTGCGATCCTCGCCAGCGTCGGCATCGGCTACGGCATCGCGCGATGGATTGCGCCCTCGACATCTCAGGTCGCTGGCTCGGCGTCCGACGGGCGCAAGATCCTTTACTGGTATGACCCGATGGTTCCACGGGAGCGGTACGACAACCCGGATTCGCTGTCTTCGATGGGAATGAAGACCCAGCCGAAATATGCCGAGGACGGCGCTTCCGATGGACCGCCGGGAGTCGTGGTAGACCCAGCTGCCAGGCAAAGCCTGGGTATCCGCCTCGCCGCCGTGGAAAGCGGAACGATCGAGTCCGATCTGGTGGTCAGCGGAACGGTCGGCTTCAACGAGCGCAATGTGGCGGTAATTCAAGCCCGGGCGAGCGGCTTCGTCCAGCGCGTTTACGACCGCGCACCGGGCGACGTCATCCGCGCGGGGGCGCCGATCGCCGACCTGCTGATCCCCGAATGGGGTGGCGCGCAGGCCGAATATCGGGCGGTCCAGCAGACCGGCGACCGCGCGCTTATTGCCGCGTCGCGCCAGCGCCTGCGGCTGCTTGGGGCGCCCGGTGTCGGTGGCAATGGGACGACCACCATAAGAAGCCCGATCGGCGGGGTCATCCAGACGCTCGATGTCCGGCGAGGAATGACCTTATCTGCCGGGCAGACGCTCGCCCAGGTGACGGGCCTCGGCACGGTGTGGGTCAACGCCGCCGTCCCTGAAGCGCAGTCGGCGGGTATCAGGGTGGGACGCCCGGTCCGGGTCGAACTGACGGCATTTCCGGGCGAAAGCATCACTGGTCGAATCATCGCGGTACTGCCGACCACGCAGACGGAGAGCCGTACGCTGACGATGCGCGTCGAACTGCCCAATCGCGGCGGGCGATTGCGGCCGGGTATGTTCGCGACGGTACATTTGGCGGGCTCACTAGCGGGTGGACTTCTGGTTCCGAGCGAAGCAGTCATTCGAACCGGCAAGCGCAATCTGGTGATGGTCGCGGGCGCGGGCGGGCGCTATCGTCCGGTTGAGGTGCAAGTCGGTCGCGAAGGCGGCGGCAAGACGCAGATCCTCGCCGGCCTTGCACCGGGGCAAAGAGTCGTCGCATCGGGTCAGTTCCTGCTCGATTCCGAAGCCAGCCTGAGCGGGATCGAGGCCAGTCCTGTCGGCGGCGAGCGCATGACCCCGCCGGAGCAGCGGCGTTGATCGCCGCGATCATCCGCGCCTCGGTCAAGGCGCGCTACTTTGTCCTTCTCGCCGCCTTCGCGCTCGTCGTGATCGGCATCGGCGCGGTCAGGACGACGCCGGTCGACGCCCTCCCCGATCTCTCCGATGTCCAGGTGATCATCCGCACCACCTATCCCGGCCAGGCGCCGCGGATTGTCGAGGATCAGATCACCTATCCGTTGGCGACGACTATGTTGTCGGTGCCCGGCGCGCGCGTGGTGCGCGGCTATTCATTCGTTGGCGACAGCTTCGTCTACGTCCTTTTCGAGGAGGGCACCGACCTTTATTGGGCGCGCAGCCGCGTGCTCGAATATCTAAGCCAGGTCCAGGGCAGCTTGCCCGACGGCGCCACGGCATCGCTTGGCCCCGATGCGACCGGGGTCGGCTGGATCTACGAATATGCGCTGGTCGACAAAACCGGGCGCCACGACCTGTCGCAGCTGCGCAGCATCCAGGACTGGTTCCTGCGCTACGAGCTCAAGGCCATTCCGGGGGTCGCCGAGGTCGCGAGCGTCGGCGGGATGGTCAAGCAATATCAGGTGGTGCTCGATCCGCAGAAGCTGGCGTCCTACGGAGTCACGCAAGCCGAAGTCACCGATGCGATCAAGCGCGCCAACCAGGAAACCGGCGGGTCGGTGATCGAACTGGCCGAGGCCGAATATATCGTCCGCGCCTCGGGCTATCTGACCTCGCTCGACGATTTCCGAGCGATACCGCTGAAGGCGGCGGCGGGTGGCATTCCGGTGCAGCTCGGCGATGTCGCGAACATCCAGCTTGGCCCCGACATGCGGCGGGGCCTCGCCGAACTCAATGGCGAGGGGGAGGTCGCCGGCGGCATCATCGTCCTTCGCCAGGGCAAGAATGCGCGCGAGGTCATCGACGGCGTTCGCACCAAGCTCGACGAACTCAAGAAAAGCCTGCCGCCGGGGGTCGAGATCATCACCACCTACGATCGCTCGGGGCTGATCGATCGCGCGGTCGAGAACCTCACGTCCAAGCTGATCGAGGAGTTCATCGTTGTCGCGCTCGTTTGCGGCCTGTTCCTGTGGCATGTCCGTTCGGCGCTGGTCGCGATACTAACGTTGCCGCTCGGCATTCTCATGGCGTTCACCGTCATGCGCATTCAGGGGCTCAACGCCAACATCCTGTCGCTGGGCGGAATCGCGATTGCCATCGGGGCGATGGTCGATGCCGCCGTGGTCATGATCGAAAATGCACACAAGCATCTCGAGCATTGGGCGCGCGACAATCCGGATCGGACATTGGAGACACCCGAGCGGTGGAAAATCATAACCGAAGCGGCGGCCGAGGTCGGTCCGGCACTGTTTCTCAGCCTGCTCATCATCACATTCTCGTTCATCCCGATTTTTTCACTTCAGGGCCAGGAGGGACGGCTGTTCGCTCCGCTCGCCTTTACCAAGACCTACGCCATGGCGGCCGCAGCAATCCTGTCCATCACGCTCATTCCCGTCCTGATGGGTTTCCTTATCCGCGGAAAAATCCCGTCCGAGGAGGCCAACCCGATCAACCGCTGGCTGACCCACATTTATCGGCCGGCGCTCGATTGGGTACTCGAAAAACCAAAGAAGGCGCTGGTCGTCGCGACGCTTCTGTTTGCGACCAGCATCTGGCCGATCAGCCAGCTCGGTGGCGAGTTCATTCCCCAGATGAACGAAGGCGACCTGCTTTACATGCCCTCGGCCTTGCCCGGTATTTCGGTCGCGAAGGCGGGAAGCTTGCTCCAGCTCACCGACCGGCTGATCAAGACCGTGCCCGAGGTCGACAGCGTCTTCGGCAAGGCCGGCCGCGCCGACACCGCCACCGACCCGGCCCCGCTGGAGATGTTCGAAACCACGATCCGCTTCAAGCCCAAGGACCAGTGGCGCCCCGGCATGACGCAGGACCGCCTGATCGAGGAACTGGACCGTGCCGTCAGGGTGCCGGGGTTGGCCAACTTCTGGATCCCGCCAATCCGCAACCGCATCGACATGCTGTCGACTGGTATCAAAAGCCCGATCGGCATCAAGGTTGCCGGCTCCAGTCTCACCGAGATCGACAGCGCCGCCCGCCGGATCGAGCAAGTGGCGAAAACCGTCCCCGGCGTCAGCTCGGCGCTCGCCGAACGTCTGACCGGCGGGCGCTATATCGACGTGATGGTCAATCGCGCGGCGGCAGCGCGTTACGGAATGAATGTCGCCGACGTTCAGGCGGTCGTGTCGGGCGCGATCGGCGGCGAAACGATCGGCCAGACGGTCGAGGGGCTGGCGCGCTATCCGATCAGCGTCCGTTATCCTCGGGAACTGCGCGACAGTATCGACGATCTGCGCAACCTGCCGGTCGTGACGCCATCGCTCCAGCAGATCACGCTGGGGACAGTGGCCAACGTCCGGATCAGCGAAGGCCCGCCGATGCTTCGCAGCGAGAACGGTCGCCCAGTGACGTGGATCTATATCGACGGACGCGGCCGCGCGCTCACCGCGATCGTCGGTGACTTGCAGCGAGCGATTGCCGCCCAGGTCAAACTGCCTCCCGGGATCAGTGTCACCTACACTGGCCAGTTCGAGTTTCTGCAACGCGCCATCGAGAGATTGAAGATCGTCGTGCCGGTAACATTGCTGATCATCTTCCTTTTGCTCTATGCGACCTTCCGCCGGTTCGACGAGGCTTTGCTGATCATGGCGACCCTGCCGTTCGCGCTGACTGGCGGGCTGTGGCTGCTCTATCTGCTCGGTTATAATCAGTCGGTCGCCACCGGCGTCGGCTTCATCGCGCTAGCCGGAGTGTCGGCTGAATTTGGCGTCGTCATGCTGATATATTTGAAGCACGCCTTGGCTGAGCGCGGCGCCGCACCGGACGAGGCGGCAATCAAGAGCGCCGTTCGTGAAGGCGCGCTGCTCCGCGTCCGTCCCAAAGCCATGACGGTGGCGGTCATCCTTGCCGGCCTGTTCCCGATCCTTGTCGGGACCGGCACCGGATCGGAAGTGATGAGCCGGATCGCGGCACCGATGATCGGCGGCATGATCACCGCGCCCCTTTTATCCATGCTGGTGATACCCGCGGGATTTTTGCTGTTGCGGCGGCGGCGCAAGAATCCAGTGTTCAGATTTGCGCGCGCACGAGCAGGGCCCGATACGAATGTCTAAAAATACGGACTAGCCGGTTCTATTTGTTCAAATGCACGCCACCGATCAGAAGGGTGCTGACGAGCCATGAAGAACTCAGCCGATTTAACGGCGGGTTTCGGGAGCCCTGTAAACATCCCGCGACGACTGCAATGAAACGCAAAGCAGACCCTGGCACTACCGCGAATCCAAGCTGCAAATAACCGGTGCTGTAATAAATGGCGGAAATCTGGTATTTTTTATGGCTATGACACCAGTCCGTCGGCCGCAGTGCCAAGAAAATCGTCAAAAAGGGATGTGCAGACAATGGCTTACGGCGCGACCAGTGCCGCAGCTTTATCTTGCCTTATGCCCGCCCCCTTCCCCAACCCGCCACCATTCATTCTTCTACGGCAAATCGAAGACCCCCCTGGACGCAGGTGGACGCCCCTCACCCAGGAGAAAGGCGACCCAATTAGATGCCCCTCATAGTGGCCGATTTGCAGACGCTACCAGCATGATGTTTCACCCGATTAGCGTGGCCGATCGGCACGAAAAACCGCGCAATGCGCGGTCAACTTCGCATGTAAAAAGCATCGTCATGTCGCTGATCGCCTTCCCACGCGGTCCGGCGAACACCAGCTGCTCGGTACCGACCTTTCCGTCGAGCGCGATACGCTCGCCGCGCAAGCGGCGCATGAGTGCGAGCCCCAGAGGGGACAGCGGCACGACATGCGGATCCTTCATCTTCATCCGGGTTCCCGGGAGCGACCAGGTGGGCCGCATCCAGATCGAACTCTCCCCAGGTCGCGAGGCGGGTCTCGTTCGATCGAACCGCAGTCAGCACCGTCAGTTTTAGGGCGTCTCGCCCAACGCTGTTCTCGAGCGTCGAAAGCTCATGCATGAAGGCCGGCACCTTGGCGTAGGGCATGGACGCAAAGTGAATGACCTGTCGAGTTTGGCGGGGCAGGCCACGCGTAACCGAACGAAGTGATATCTCCTCGGGCACGAACCCCTTGATGTGGGCGTAGTCGAGCGTCGTCCTGATCCGCTGCAATATCCGCCGCGCGGTGTCGGGAATGGTCAGCCAGATTGGCTCCAGCACGCCAAGGACGGCGGCGCTATCGACCGCATCGATCGGGGTCCTGCCGATCAGCGGGAAGACGTAGTTCGTGAGGCTTGGCGTCCACGACGGATGCTCGCCCCCCTTCCATCCGCCCTTCATCGCGTCATAGCAGGACCTAGCCACTGTCTCGAAACTCGGCGCTGCCATGCGGCGCAGTCCCAGCTCCTTGACCGGATCGAGGCCATTGCGGATCATCCGCCGATAATCGGCGACGGCGATCCGGGCGTCACTCAGTGATACCTCGCTCACGGACCCAAGGCCAAAGTCGCGCCGCCGGCCGCGATGTTGAATGCGGAGCATCCACGACTTCGACTGGCTGTTACGGACGACGAGGTAAAGCCCGTGCATATCGGCATACCGGCCAGGACGGGCGTAACGGACTTTAAGCGCGGTTAGCGGCACGAACTGACCCTTTCGCAGCCCCACATTTAGTCCCACACTTTGTGCTGGATTTAGCGAACATCAGTGGCACTGACTGGGACCGATGTTCCGCCTTCAATCGAGCAATATCAATGTGTTGAGACTTCCTGGGTTATCTTGCTACGAAGATTTTCTAGCCGTAGGGGTCACCATCGACCGAGTACCCGATAACGTTTGGCCATTTTGTTGGTTGTGGCGGTGGGGCCGGGGTGTTGGCGAGTTCTTCCTCGCTTTGGAGCGACGACACGACTGTCCGCTTTGGATGGGGACAGCGGACGATTTCTGCTGCTATGGCCTGGCCAATGCACGACAGACGCACGGCAATCCAGGCCATCGGTTCCTTCGCTGCTGCGGCCGCGCTGCCGTCCGCTGTTCTCAGTGCGACAGGAGTAAGGCCGAAGCCGCCCCGGCTGCGGCGCGGAGACACGGTGGGCCTGGTCAAACCGGCGGGTTTCCTAGCCGAGGAGTTCGATCTCCAACTCGCCTTGGAAACCATCGCCGCCATGGGTCTTATCCCCAAGCCGGCACCGCATCTGCAGGCGCGCTTTGGCTATCTGGCGGGAACCGACGAGGCCCGGGCGGCCGACCTCAACGCCATGTATGCCGACGACAGCGTGCGGGCAGTCTTCGCCGTTCGCGGCGGCTGGGGCTCCGCTCGAATCCTGCCCTATTTGGACTTCGACTTGATCCGCGCCAATCCAAAGCTGCTGATCGGCTTCAGCGACATCACGGCTTTGCACATGGCATTTGCAGCGCGAGTAGGATTCCCGACCATTCACGGCCCAAACGCCGCTGGTGCATGGGGAAAACTGTCCTGGAACGCCTTCAAAAGCATTGCCTTCGACGCCAAAACTCCCGTGTACGGCAACCCCATAGCGACTGAGGATCGGCTCGTGCAGCGCGATTGGCGCACGCAGACGATTCGCCCCGGCAAGGCCGTCGGGCGGCTGCTCGGCGGCAATCTCACAGTTCTCACTTCGCTGATGGGTACGCCGTACTTGCCGGCGTTCGACAAGAGCATATTGTTCCTGGAGGATCTCGACGAAGCCGAATATCGTATCGACCGTATGCTCACGCAACTGGCGCTGGCCGGCGTGCTGCGTCGCGTCGCTGGCGTGATCTTCGGGCAGTGTACCAATTGCAAGTCTTCGGGCCCCTCCTATGGTGGATTTACCGTTTCGCAGGTGTTGAGGCAGCATCTGCAGCCGCTTGGCGTTCCGGTTTATCAGGGTGCGCTGATCGGACATGTCGACGACCAGTTCAGCATCCCGATCGGAGTTCGAGCCGAGATGGACGCCACCGCCGGCACCATCCGAATACTCGAACCCGCTGTCTCCTGACGGACTTCGGCTGGTGCATCGATTCAACGCGAAGGTCTTGGCGCAGAGCTAAGGTCGCTCAGGTAATAACCTTGGGGTGTCCATCCAACGCTCTCGCGTGCAATGAAGCGGAGGATTGGCGAAATAGCAGTCTGGCGCGTGCGGGAGTTCACCGTGAATCATTTTGAGCTCCGTGACGGCGTACTACATTGCGAAGACGTGCCGCTCCCGCTGATCGCGCGGGAGGTGGGCACGCCGGTCTATGTCTATTCGACGGCGGCCATGCAAAGGCATGCGCGGGTTTTCAAATCCGCGTTGGCTTCCCTCCGCGATCCGCTGGTCGCCTTTGCTGTCAAAGCCAACCCGAATGTCGCAGTTCTGGCGACGCTCGCGGCCGAAGGGTTCGGCGCGGACGTCGTTTCCGGAGGGGAATATCGCCGGGCGCGCGCAGCCGGGATTCCGGCGGACCAAATCGTGTTTTCCGGAGTCGGGAAAACCGCGGATGAAATGGAACTGGCGCTCGAGGGCGGGCTCTTCCAATTCAACGTCGAGTCCTTAGCCGAAGCCGAGATGCTGTCGCACGTCGCGGTGTCCATGGGCCGTGTGGCTCCCATAAGCTTCCGGATAAATCCCGACGTGGCGGCGGGCTCTCACGCGAAGATCTCCACCGGCGGGGCCCAGGACAAGTTCGGGATCAACGCTGCCGACCTCATTCGCGCCTTCGAAATGGCCCGCGAGCTTCCCGGCTTGGAGGCGAAAGGGATTGCCGTTCACATCGGCAGTCAGCTTACCAGGCTCGAGCCCCTGGAGGCAGCGTTCACGAAACTCGGCGAGCTCATTGTTGAATTGAGGGCGGCGGGTCATTCGATCACGGTGGCCGATCTGGGCGGCGGGCTCGGCGTTCCCTACGATCCCGCTGCGCCGTTGCCGCCAAGCCCTGCCGATTATGCTGCCCTGGTCGACCGTATTGCCGCTGGATGGGGGCTCCGGCTGGTGTTCGAGCCAGGCCGGCTGATCGTCGGCAACGCCGGCGTTCTCCTGACTCGGGTCATACGATTGAAGGAAGGACCCAAGTGCCCGTTCGTAATCGTCGACGCGGGGATGAACGACTTGATGCGCCCGAGCCTTTACGATGCTTGGCATGGGATCGAAGCGGTCGCTCCGAGAGGCGACAACATCGTCGCCGACATCGTCGGCCCGGTTTGTGAATCGGGCGACACCTTCGCGCGAGCGCGGGTCATCAGCCAGGTCGAGCCGGGCGACCTGATGGTCATTCGGACCGCCGGCGCTTATGCTGCGACGATGGGGAGCACCTATAATTCACGCCCTCTCGCCGCCGAGGTGCTGGTGAATGGCAGCGAATGGGCAGTTGTCCGCGAGAGGCAGGATGTGGAGGCGCTGATTGCCGGCGACATCGTCCCGCCTTGGCTACCCACAGGGGGTCGCGCCGACGGCGCGTCCCGTCGCGGCGGCACGTGAGGCTTCGCCACATCGAGATCTTCCATGCGGTCTACGTGAACGGTTCGGTCAGCGCGGCCGCGCGTGCATTGAACATATCGCAACCCTCGGTTTCCAAGACGCTCCGTCACGCGGAGTCGCTGCTCGGTTTCCAGTTGTTTCAGCGTACCAGCGGAGGTCTCGTGCCCACCGGAGACGCGCACGCCCTGTTCATCGAGGTCAGCGAGATTCAGGATCGAGTCTACGCCTTACGCGAGGCAGGGCGCAATTTGAGACGCGGCGGGGGTGCGGTACTGCGAGTGTCGGCGCTCCCGTCGCTGTCTCTTAAAGCCGTGCCGACAGCGGTAGCGCAGTTTTTGCGAACCCATGAAACGGTCAAGTTCGACCTGCAGACGGTCCACCATGACGATCTCGTGCGCAAGCTGTACGAGCGCGAAACCGATCTCGCGGTCGCCTATCAGGTTCCGCCGGCTGGGCCGATCGGCTGCCAATTGCTCGGCGAGGGCGAGCTGGTCCTTCTCTACCGCGAGGAGGACATGCCCGCTGCGCCGCCACAGGTAGAACTCAGCCTCCTGCGCGATCAGCGTTTCATCAGCCTTGCCGACAGCGGCCCGATCGGCTTTCTCTTCACCCAAGAGCTGAAGCGCCTCGAGCTCGAACTCGACGCGGTCGTATCCGCCCGCACTTTCTACATCGCCACCGCGCTGGTCCAGCAGGGCGTCGGAATGACGGTCGTCGACAGTTTTACTGCCAAGGCATCGGTGGCACCGGGACTGTCGGTGCGCCCGCTAAATCCGCCGCTCACTTTCCCCGTGCACGGCATGTATCTGCTCAATCGGCCGCCGACGGCGCTCGCCACGGATTTCCTCAAGACGCTTGGGCGAGTGATCGGCGCTCCATAACGGGAAGCTATGGCGGGCGCCGCACTCGATATGCGCAGATGCCGCTTGGCGGAAGATACGCTTCGCCCAAGATGATCCCCGCCCCGTACCTCCTCTACATTGGCCGCAGCGTCGATGCCGTCGCTATCAAGACCTCGCGGGGTCTCGCGACCTTCCGCCCCAAGGATTGCGTCGGAGAATTTCGCCACGACAATTGCCCACTGACTCTCGGGCTGCCCCGCCTCGGCATGGCCGAAGCCGTAGCGGCCGGCGCTCGGACGCTGGTGCTGGGAATCGCCAATCCCGGCGGCACGTTCGAACAGCATCTGATCGAAGATGCCGAAGCTGCGCTCCACGCCGGGATGAATGTCGCCGCGGGACTTCATCAACGGCTGCGCGACCAGCAGCGGCTGGCCTCCCTCGCGCGCGAACAGAAACTGCAACTGTTCGACGTTCGCGACCGGCCGGCGGATCCCGTCGTCGGCACAGGCTATCCGCGGCCGGGGCATCGACTCCTGACGGTCGGCACCGACTGCTCGACCGGCAAGATGTATGCGGCGCTCGCCCTGACCTCCGCCATGCGCGAGCGCGGGCTTGCCGCGGACTTCCGTGCCACCGGCCAGACGGGCATCCTGATCGCTGGCGCAGGAGTGCCTGTCGACGCCGTCATCGCCGACTTCATCTCGGGCGCGATCGAACAATTGGCCCCGGCCCGCAGCGACGGCGGCTGGGATGTGGTAGAGGGTCAGGGCTCGCTGTTTCATCCGTCGTTCGCCGGGGTTTCCACAGGGCTGCTTCACGGAGCGCAGCCGGAAGCGATCGTGATATGTCACGATCCCGACCGCACCGACATGCGCGGCCTTCGGGGGCGGGCGCTTCCGGACCTGGCCGAATGCCTTGAGCAGAACCTGAACGTCGGCAGGCTCACCAGCCCCAACATCCGAGCCGTCGGCATCTGCCTCAACACGTCGCAAATGGATGCCGTGTCAGCACGGCGACTGTGCGAGCGTACCGAAGACCGTCTCGGCGTGCCCTGCACGGATCCAATCGCGTTTGGCGTCGAAAATATCGTCGACGAATTGTTATGCACCGTACCCTAGACGCGCGACACGAACGCTTCGCCCTTAGCCATCCCTTCCGGATTTCCCGCGGCGTCAAGACCGTCGCCGACGTGATCACCGTGACCGTTCGGGAGGAGGGCGCGACCGGCCGTGGAGAGGGCGTTCCCTACCAGCGGTACGGAGAGGATGTGGCCAGCGCCCTCGCAGCGGTGGAGGAGGTTCGGGAAGCCGTCGAGGCCGGTGCCAACAGGCACGGGCTGCTGTCGATCCTGCCAGCCGGCGCCGCTCGCAACGCGATCGATTGCGCGCTCTGGGATCTCGAGGCGCGTCGCTCGAAACGCGACGTGGCGAACATGATCGGAGCGCCGCCGCCACGGCGCATGACCTCCGCTCTGACCATTGTCATCGACTCTCCCGATGCGATGGAATCTGCCGCCCGGCGCTTCGCGGATGCCCCGCTCCTCAAGGTAAAAGTCGACTCGAAAGACCCGGCCGCCCAGATCCGAGCGGTGCGAAGGGGGGCGCCCAACGCGGCCCTGATCGTCGACCCCAACGAAAGCTGGGACAAGCCTTTGGTCGAGGCAATGCAGCCGGTGCTCGTCGAAGCCGCCGTGGCGCTGCTCGAACAGCCCGTGCCCGCTGACGCAGACGCCTGGCTCGAAGGCTTCGTGTCCGCTGTTCCGATCTGCGCCGACGAAGCGGTCCATTTAGCTTCGGACCTTCCGACAGTCGCCCGGCGCTACCAGGCGGTGAACGTCAAGCTCGACAAGAGCGGCGGCCTCACCGCCGCACTGGAACTCGCCCGCGCGGCGCGGGCGAGCGGCCTCGGCTTGATGACCGGCTGCATGGTCAGCTCCTCCTTGTCGATTGCGCCCGCATTGCACATTGCCCGACTCTCCGACTTCGTCGACCTTGACGGCCCGTTGTGGCTGCGGGAGGACAGGCCCGGTGGGGTCAAGAACGAGGACGGCATCCTCCTTCCCCCCGAAGCGGGGTTTTGGGGGACATCATGCGGTTGATCCGGCAAGCCTTGATAGCAGCGGCTTTCCTTGCGCTCACCGCTTGCGCTGCCCCAAGCTTGGAAACGGCGGATCTGCTGATTCGAGGCGGCACTGTCTACACCGGTTCGGATGCGCCATTTACCGGCGACGTCGCGATCCGCGGCGACAAGATTTACGCGGTCGGCCGAAGTGTAGGCGGCCGCGCCAAGCGCATCATCGACGCGAGGGGCATGATCGTTGCCCCCGGGTTCATCGATCCGCATACGCATCTGGACGAAGAACTGAGTTCCGACGACGCTCGTACCCGGCTCGTTCCCGCCTTCCTGATGCAGGGCGTCACCACGGCGTTCATCGGCAATGACGGCGGCGGCGATCCGGACGTCGCGGCTGTTCTGC
Source organism: Sphingomonas sp. (assembly GCF_013816785.1). Classification (GTDB taxonomy): domain Bacteria; phylum Pseudomonadota; class Alphaproteobacteria; order Sphingomonadales; family Sphingomonadaceae; genus Sphingomicrobium. The sequence continues at coordinate 58,165 of NZ_JACDDV010000003.1, forward strand.
GTAGCGCAGCGACCAGGCCTGTCGGGATCAACTATGCCGCATTTGTCGGCTTTGGCGCAATTCGCAAGACAGTCGTCGGGGAAGCGAACCGCGCGCCCGCGCCCGGCGAGGTCGCGCGGATGGAGGCGATGGTCGCTCGCGCGATGTGCGAAGGCGCGCTGGGCCTTTCGACCGGGCTGTTCTACGCACCGGAAAGCTTCGCCGACACCGGAGAGATCGTCGCCTTGGCTAGGAAAGCAGGAGCGCTTGGCGGCATCTACGACACCCACATTCGCGACGAATCCAGCTACACCGTTGGCCTTGCCGCGGCGGTTGACGAAGCAATCGCCATCGGCCGTCAGGCAAGGCTGCCCATCCACATTTCCCATATCAAGGCGCTCGGCGTCGATGTGCAAGGTCAGGCGCCGCTGATCATCGCCCAAATCGAGGCCGCGCGTCGTTCCGGCCAGCGCATCACCGCCGACCAATATCCCTGGTCCGCGTCCGGCACCAAACTGGCCGCCGCGCTGGTGCCGCTGTGGGCGCAGGACGGAGGGCGCCGCGCGTTGCTCGATCGCCTTGGCGATGCCGCGCTCGCCGAGCGGCTCCGCTCCGGAATGGCCGAAAATCTGCGTAAGCGCGGTGGTGCGGAAGCGCTGCTGATCACCCAAGGCGAGTTCAAGGGACACACACTCGCCCAGCTGGCGAAATCTCGAGGCGAAGACCCAATCGCCGCGGCAATGACCGTGATCCGGCTTGACGATCCCGCTGTCGCTTCATTCAATCAGAGCGAGCAGGATATCGCCGCGTTCATGCGGCAGCCGTGGGTGATGACCAGCTCCGATGCCTCTCCAGGCCATCCGCGCGTCTACGGCAGCTTCGCTCGCAAATATGCGAAATATGTGGTCGCGGAGCACGTGATCTCCCTGCGCGACTTCAACGAGCGTAGCTCGACCCTCACCGCAGAGACGTATGGGCTAGCTGGCCGCGGGCACCTGAAGCCTGGCGCCTTTGCCGACATAGTCGTGTTCGATCCCAAGCGCTTCGCCGCCCGCGCCACTTATGAGCAGCCGACCCTGCTCGCCATTGGCGTTCGCCATGTGCTCGTCAACGGCGTGCTGGCGGTCGATGATGGCCAGCTCACCGGCGGGGCAGCTGGCCGCGCGCTGGCCCACGTGGCGACCCCCGGGAGTTGCCGATGAGCGTAGTGCGCGGCTGGTTTGCGATACCGCTGTGGAAGCGCGTGCTGGGCGCGCTTGCGCTCGGCGTTGCCTTCGCCTTCCTGTGGCCCGGAGCGACTCCGGCGGTAGCGTTCATGGGCGATCTGTTCGTTCGCGCGATTCGCATGCTGGTGGCGCCGATCGTGCTCGTGACGATTGCCGCCGGAATCACCACGCTTGGCGACCCGAAGCGGCTCGGCGGACTCGGCGGCCGCGCCATTGGACTGTTTGCGCTTACCACGGCCATTGCGGTCTCCGTGGGCATGGCCGTGGCGACGTTGATCCGGCCCGGCGTGGGCGCGCCGCTCGGCACCGCGGCCCCACATGCACTGGGAGAGCCAGTCACTCCGTATGAGCAGCTCATCGGAATCATCCCGGTCAATATCGTCGAGGCACTGGCCAAAGGCGATATGCTGGCGCTCATCTTCGTGTCGATTATCATTGGCGTTGGGACGGTCGTGGCCGGTGAGCCGGGGAAGCCGTTCGCCACCCTTCTGCAATCCACCTCTTCGGTGCTGTTCAAGATCGTCGGCATCGTCATGGAAGCGACGCCTTTCGGCGTATTCGCGCTGATTGCGAACGCCGTCGCTGCCAACGGCGCCGCGGTGTTCGTCAACGTCGGCTGGCTTGCGCTTGCGGTGGTCCTTGGGTCGTTGATTCAAATACTCGTGGTCCACACATTGTTGTTGAGGTTCGTCGCTCGGGTGCCGATTCTCCCTTATTTCCGCAGCATCGTTGATGCGCTGGTGGTCGCCTTCGCGACCGCGTCGAGCTCCGCGACTCTGCCGGTGGCAATGCGCGTCGCGGAAAAGAATCTCGGGGTCGCGCGGCCGATTTTCTCGACGGTCCTGCCGCTGGGGGCGAGCATCGGCAAGGACGGCACGGCAATGTATGTCGGACTGCTCAGCCTGTTCGCGCTCCAGGCGTTCGGGGCACCGCTCACACCCACGGTCTACGGGCTCGTCCTGTTGACCGGCGCTCTCGCCGCGTTCGGCACCGCGCCGGTGCCATCCGCCTCGCTGTTCATGCTTGCCGCGGTGCTTTCGGCGGTCGGCATCGCCCCCGAGCAGACCGCGCTGGTGGTCGGTTTCGTGTTGCCGTTCGACCGGCTCCTCGACATGACACGCACGGTTCCCAGCGCGAGCGCCAACCTAGCGGTGACGACGGCGGTCGCCCGCTTGGAAGGCGAGCTGAACGAGGAGGTCTACCGCGCCCGACCGGAAGCCTGAGCACACTCGCTGTGAGGAGTTGGCCGCTCGCCGTATTGTTCCGGCGGCTATCGTCGCTAACGTCAGCTGATGTCATCGAAACCGACAGCCTGGCTCCCGGCTATCCTTGGTCTGGCTCTCGGCCTTGCTTCGCCGGCCGCCGGTCGAGAGGCGCCCCGACAGCTCGGGCTCAAACAGCGAGTAGAATTGATTCTCGCCGAAGCAGGCCCCGGGACACGCTTCGGACTGGTGGTCGCAACGGCGGACGGCACGGAGCTGGTCGCCATTGCCCCCGACGCACGCTTCATGCCGGCGTCGAATACCAAGATCTTCACCACCGCGGCGGCCTTCGAAACACTCACCGGACTCGATAAGCCTGACGTTGAAGGCGGCACGACGGTCCGGCTCGAGCGCAACGGACGAAGCGTTCCGGACGTGATTCTCGAAGGGCGCGGTGACGCACGTCTGTCGAGCGCTCCCGGCTGCCTGACCGACTGTCTGGCGAGCCTGGCCGACGCGGTGGCCGCGAAGACTCGGGTCGTGCGTGACGTGGTCGGAGACGATCGCCTCTTTCCCGATGAGCGGTGGAGTCCGGGGATGAGCTGGAACAACATCCCGACGAGTTCCGGCACCGCAATTTCCGCGCTGACTCTCGACGATAACGAACTCGCGCTGCGCGTCACGCCTGGCGCCCTCGGACAGCCACCGAAGTTCGAAATCGCTTCTTATTACTCGGTTGAAAACCGGGCGATCACCGTGCCGGAGGGTAAGACCCAACTCAGCTTCGAGCGACTGCCGGGCGGCACCGTCGTACGCCTGATCGGCACAATTGCGGTCGACGCCGAACCTGAACTTCTTTCCCTCGGGCTCGACGAGCCGGCGCACTACGCGGCGTGGCGCTTCAGGGGCTTGCTCCAGGAGCGCGGTGTTCGCGTTACCGGTAATGTTACCGCCAGGCATCGGCCAAGTGCGGCGCCCGGTGGTCCGGTCATCCGCGACATCGCGCCACGCCCGGCTTCCGCCGGCGGCGAAGTCCTTGCCCGGCTGGCGCCACGGCCGCTCGCCGAGGATCTCAGGCTGATCAACAAGGTCAGTCAGAATGTTCACGCAGAACTGATTCTCCGGCGGGTCGCCAATCGCCGCGGCAGCGGCTCGATTGCCGACGGAATCGCCGAAGTGCGCGCGATGCTCGAGCGGGCTGGCGTGCCGCGCTCGGCCTACGATCTTTCAGACGGATCGGGGATGTCGACCTACAATCGGGTCGCTCCGCGCGGAATGGTCAAGCTACTGCGCTGGATCGCCGCTCAGCCTTGGGGGGCCAGCTGGCGCTCCACGCTTCCCGTCGCCGGCGTCGATGGAACGCTCGCCAAGCGATTCCGCGGCACTCTTCTTCAGGGCCGCCTGTTTGCCAAGACAGGATCCCTTAACGCCACCGCTGCGCTATCCGGCTACCTGATCGCCAAAAGCGGCCGCACCTTGCTGTTCTCGGCCTATGCCAACGATGTCCCCGAGGACGTCAGCGCGACTAAGCCTATGGACGCCGCATTGCAGCTGATCGCACAGGAAAATTAGCCGTTCATAGCGGAAACGGCGAAGCCCGCACACGCCGGAGCGGTGGCGGCCCTTGAAGCATGATCGGTGCCGTAACTGTGGCGCACACAACACGATTACGGCGTCGCAACGAAAAGATGCCGACAGGTTATAGCTCCCGGAATGAAAACTATGGCGTTTTGTGACGCTTTTGTTCCTTAATGCCCGGGCTGTGCGCCACATGCGCACTGGGGGGACTTGCCATGCTTTGTGCTAAATCGCTCAAACGCGCCCTGGTTTCGGGAACTGCTCTTGCAGCCGTCACCGGCGCCGTCGCAGTTCCGGCATACGCGCAGGTCAGCGTCAGAGACACGACGCCTCCAGCGGCGACCCCGACGACAGCCGCCACGCCGGACGAGGACAAAGAAATCATCGTCACCGGATCGCGGATCAAGCGCGACCCGAACGAGAGCGCGCTGCCGCTGCAGATCATCACCACCCAGGAACTCGAGCGCAACGGGATCAGCAATCCCGAGCAGCTGGTCGCTTTTCTTCCGACCAACGGCTCGGGGGCCGACAACCTCGCGAGCAACTCCGACATTGTCGCTGGCCAGCAGCGCGGCAACAATGGCGCGTCATTCGCCAATTTGCGCGGCCAGGGCTCGGGCGCGACGCTGGTTCTGCTCAACGGCCGGCGGGTCGCCGCCCACGGCCTCCAGGGCTCAGCGGTCGACGTCAACCAGATCCCGTTCGCCGCGGTCGAGCGGGTCGAAGTGTTGAAGGAAGGCGCGTCGGCGATCTACGGAACCGACGCGATCGGCGGGGTGATCAACTTCATCCTCCGCAAGGATTATGAAGGCCTTGGAATCCAAGGCTTCACCGACTTCACCCAGCGCGGCGACCATACGATCTACCGGACCTCGGCGATCGCCGGCTACGGCAAGCTTTCCGACCAGGGCTTCAACGTCATGGCGGCGGTCAGCTATAGCGATATCCCGGAGCTTCGCGGCGACCAGCGCAAATTCGTCGACACTTTTCAGCCCGAACGCGGCCTGTCGGTAGACACGCGGGGCACCCCGCATGCGACGCTGATCAGGTTGGCCGGAACCTTCTTCCCGAGTAACGGCTCCTTTCCGTTTATTCCGGGCACGACCACTCGAACCAGCGGCGGAATCAACGTCCTCGATCTGCCCGGCGGCGAAGGCTGCACTTCGGTCCCCGGTATGGACGCCTACGATACCCGGCTGTGGGAGTTCCCGGAGGCCGAGTTCGCCTGCGCCTGGGACACCGGCCGCGCGGCTGTGCTCCAGCAGCCGCTCAAGACCCTGACCTGGCTCGGCCGCGGTGTCGTCCGGCTGGGAAACCACGAGATTTCGGCCGAGGCCACCGGTTCCGACGCGACCGCGAGCAAGCGTTTCTCGAACCTTCAGATCACTCCCAACACCACTACCCAGCGCTATGGCTATCCGGTCGGAGCGCCAAATTACGACGCGATCTACAACCGGCTGATCGCCGCTTTTCCCGAGCTTGCGACCCGGCCGAAGGCGCCCTTCGCCTATCGCTGGCGGTGCATCGAGTGCGGGCGCCGCGAGATCTCCACCGATACCAAGACCAAGCGCTTCGCGCTCGGCGCCGACGGCCCGCTGTTTGCCGGCTGGGACTATCGCGCCGGCGCGTCCTACGCCTCGAGCGAATCCCAATCTGAACTTGGCTCCGGCTATTATTTCCGGGGCACGACCAGCACCGGCGCGCCCGACCCCAATGTGCCGATCGCGCCTGGGGCGACGCTTCCGGGGATCATCGGCCTGCTCAATACCGGGATCATCAACCCGTTCCTGCTCCCCGGCCAGGCCCAGTCGCAGCAGGCGCTCGACGCGCTTGCCGCGGTCTCGGCCGAAGGAACCATTCTCTATGGCGGCAAATATTCAGTCACCCAGCTTGACGGATCGGTGTCGGGGCCGCTGTTCCGGCTGCCCGGCGGCCGGGTCAGGGCGGCACTCGGGGTCGATCACCGCAAGGAGAAATACCGGTTCAACGGCGACCCCCGCGAAGCCGCGGCCCAGCCCGTGATCATCGCCGCACCGTTCGACAACGAGAATGCGCTGAAAGGCGCGTCGCGGACGATCAAGGCGGTCTATGGCGAAATCCTGTTCCCGATTCTCGACTCTCTCGAGGTCACGCTCGCCGGACGGGTCGATGATTATTCGGACGTCGGAAGCACCACCAATCCGATGGCCTCGTTTAAATTCCGGCCGATCCGGCCGCTGATGCTGCGCGGCAATTACAACACCGGCTTTAGGGTTCCTAGCTTCAACCAGATTTTCAACGGCCGACAGGAATCCGATTTCGCCGGTCGTGACCTCGCCGATCCGGCAAAATGCCCGGGCGGTGTGCCCAACACGACCGATCCGGGATGCGCCTCGCTCGACCGTCAGATCGACATCATCAACGGTGGCAACCCGAACCTCAGGCCTGAGACCGCGAAGCTGGCGAGCCTCGGCGTGGTCTTCCAGCCGCTGCGCGACTTCAGCGCCTCGGTCGACTGGTGGGTGATCAATCGCGATAACAACATCCAGGTGCTGAGCCTTCGACAGCTGGTCGACAATTTCGAACTGTTCCAGGACCGCTTCATCCGCGATTCGAGCGGCACTCTGCTCGCCATCGACCAGACTTGGATCAATGCCGGCGCTTCGAAAACGCAAGGACTCGAAATCGCCCTTCGCGGCGGCGGTCGGCTGCTGGGCGGGCGCCTGACGGGCGGCCTCGACGGCACTTATCTGTTGAAGAAGAAGGAACAGCTGGTCGACGGCGGCGCGTTCGAAAACCGCCGCGGAGTCTTCTCCTTCTCGGGCGACCTCGGCCTTAAGTGGAAGCACAATGCGTTCGTCAGCTTCAACCGCGAGCCCTGGACCTTCACCTTCACCCAGATCTTCCGCTCGAGCTACAAGAACCATCAATTGCCTGGAGTCGAAAACGGCTCCGTCGACCCGCCGAACGACATCGATCGGGTAGCCAAATATGTGACCTACAATCTTAGCGGGTCGGTCGACATCAACAAGCGGATGCGGATGACCGCGGGAATCAAGAATCTGTTCGACAAGGACCCGCCGTTCGCGATCACCTATGACACCAATTTCGGCAGCGGCAGCTCGTGGGAGCCGCGCGTCGCCGATCCGCGCGGCCGCTCGTTCACGATGAACGTGGACGTGAAGTTCTGAGGCCGTCCTGACTAACGCCGAAGCAGCTCGAGAGAGCGGGTCAGCGCCGCTTCTTCCGCCGTCCGATAGGCGCTGCGCCCGCGCGGCGGGCTTTCGGCAAGGCCAGTGACAAAATAAGCGACGCCGGTCCGGCTGGCACGGTCGATCCACAACCCGGATCGCAACCCGTAAGCGTCCCCGGAATGACCCACCCGACCGATTCCGTCGCCAGCCGGATCATCGTTGCAGCCCGGCATCCGGGCCGGCATTTGCTGGCTGGCGAGCCCGTAGCTACAATAATAACCATGGTCAGTATCGCCGTTGCTGCCGTTGAAACGCCACGCCGGCGAGAGCAACGTGTCTACCGACTGGGGCGAGAGGATGCGCACTCCGTCCAGCGTGCCGCCGTTGAGCAGCATTCGCCCGGCCCGAGCCAATCCGCGGGCCGAGATTCGGAGCCCGCCCTGGGGAGCGAACAAAGCTCCATTCTCGCCGGCTCGCCATCTCGACAGATCGCAGCTTCCATCCTCGCCAGGAACCGCCGGACATTCTGGCCGCTTCCCGCCAAGGTCGTCGCGCACCGTTTTGCCGTCCTGCATCAGGACCACCGCGCGCGCGATCGCCTCGTCGCTGCAGCCGGACCAGTTCAAGCACGCATCAAGCCGCATCGGCGCGAGCACCTCGGCCCGCATCCACCGGTCAAAGCGTTCGCCGGTGATGCGCTCGACCAGCGACGCGAGGATCGGGAAGTTCAAATTCGAATAGGTGAAATAGCCGCCGGGCGGATGGCGATCGTCCCACACCTTTGCGTCCGCCACGGAGCCCTCGATCGAGGCGCCGAGCGGAATCGCCCAATAGTCGATCCCGTCGCGAACGCTCGACGTGTGCGACAATAACATGCGCGCGCTAATCGGCCGGGCGGGGAAGGCCGGATTGCGCAACCGCCACCCGAGCTTGGCCGAGACATCGCTGTCGAGATCGAGCCGGCCTTGCTCGACCAGACGCATGATGCCGATGGCGACGAACAGCTTGGTAATCGAGGCGACGCGCGCTGGATCGTCCGGGGTGATTGCGCGGCTGCTTTGCGGATCTGCCAACCCGTCTGCGAAGCTGCCGACCTCGCCGCCTTGGTCGAAGGCAACTCCGACCTGCGCCACGGGCGGAGCATCGTCATGCGTCTGATCCCGAATCGTGGCGCAGCCGGACAGCATGGAAAGCAAAGCTATGGTGAGGCGCATTTCCGGTTCTCAAACCCCTCGCAAAAATTCGAACGCGACAACTGCCAACTGATCGCCCGCGACCGCGGTGGCAATTCAATACCGTTGGAAGACGAAAGCTAGCGCGGCCTTCTCTCCTTCGCGAGCCTGCTCATCAAAATCGCGGCGCGCTTGGCCTGGAGATAGATCGATCCGATGTCGACCTTCTCGCGGGGGGAATGCGAGCCACTCCCGGCAGGGCCGAGTCCGACGAGCCCGTCGACGTCCTTGGCGACGAAACTAATGTCGGCGGCGCCACGCCGAACCGGGTCGAGCTCGCCCATTTCCGGCAAGTTCATGTCGCGATTGACTTGGTTCAGGCGGTTGAGCAGCGCGCGACTGCCCTCGGTGGGGGCCATGGGCGGATAGCCGTCGGGAGCGAATTTGATTTCCGCCGTCGCGCCGATCAGCGGCTGAGCGACGATGGCGCGCATCTTCGCCTGGGCGCGGGCGATCTGCTCGGGGCTGATCCCGCGCATGTCGCCGCGAGCGATTGCGGTTCCGGCAATGACGTTGGTCTTGCCGGTCGCGGCAATGCGCAGATTGTCCCCGGTGAGCTCGGCCGAGGTGCCACCGCCGATCAGCCCGACGTTGAAGGTCAGCTTGTCCTCGGTGAGATCGCGGCGGAATGTGTCGATGATTCGCGCCAGCTCGTAGATTGCTCCCGAGCCGGCGCTGGGCGAGAAGATCCCGCTGGAATGGCCGCTTCGCGCCGCTACCACGAGGGTCCACTCGTCCGAACTGCGCCGCGCGATCGAGCCCATGTCGCGTCCGTCGACTTGGGCCAAAGCTTCGAAATCGAGCGCGACATCCGCCCATTTGCCGGCCGCGATCAGATCGCGCCGAGCGATTTCAAGCGGCCCGGCATCCTCTTCATCGCCGCTCATAAACACGGTCATGTCCGCGTTTTTCAACGTTCCGGCTGCCTTCATGGCACGCACCGCGGCTACGATCACCGCCATCCCGCCCTTATCGTCGCCGGCGCCTGGGCCGAGGCCTAAATTTCCTTCCCGGCTCCACCGCTGGAACGGGGAGTCGGGTTCGAATACCGTGTCGAGATGGCCGATCAGCAGCAAGCGCTTGCCGCGGCCGTTGCCCTTGTGACGAGCGACGATATGGCCGGCGCGGTTAGCTGTGCTGATGTCGATCCAATCAACCTTGAAGCCGAGCGGCTCGAGTTCGACGCGAAGCATGTCCCCAACCGCCTTCACGCCGGCAAAGTTCATGGTCCCGCTATTCTGATTGACCCACTTCTCGAGCATTGCGACCGTGCGCTCCTGCTCGGCATCGACGATCGCCCCTATCCGCTGCTCGGACGCGATCAGCGGGGCGGCGATAGCGGACGCGCAAGGTGACAAGGCGACGGCGGCGCATAGCGCCCTTAGGAGAAATGCCATGAGAGCGACTCTAGCGCGAAGGCCAGCCGCGGCAAGGCGGTGCGGTCGTCCTCAGCGGTTCAAGCGAGAAAGGGAACAGCACGGCCTGAACTGCGTCAGCTACTTTCTCCAGCTCGCCCAAGAGCACCTCCACCGGGAGCAACGAAGAGATCAAAGGAAAGGGCGCGCGTTTACCAAACACGGCAAACTCCAGTTTTCGGTCGCACCATATGCGCTCCCGGCTTGCAATTGAACGCTTGGGCAAAGGCAGGAAGATTGGAAAGCGGGCCATTGACCCGGAAGCTCGGCGGCGCATGGCGGTCAGCCGCAACCGTCTGCCGAAGGCTACGCTCGGTTTGTGCAGTGCATTGCCTCTGAGCGAAACGGTAGAAAAAGCGCTGAGCCGGTGTAGTGCCAGTCGCGTCGCGATGGTTCAGACTGGTGCGCAATTTGACCGCCAAAGCCCCATAGGCAAGCCGCAGTCCACCGTAATCGGCGACGTTCTCACCGAACTGATATTGTCCTGACATCTTGACTCCGGGCAGCGGTTGATAGGCGTCGGCCTGCCGAATTACGCATTGCCCCTGTTCGTCGGCCGCTTTGAGATCGCTCGGCCTCCAGAGTTCGGTATCATTGCCGTCTGGTCCGAACATGTGCGCTTCCGCGACATGAACGAATTCGTGTGCAAAGGTGGCGCCGAAGGTTGCGTAGTTCAGTTCGGGCGGCGCATTCACGTCGAAGCGAGGCGGAGACAAGAAGGCAGCGGTCATTATCAAGGAATTCGATAATGCCTCGGGGAATCCATTCGGCAGGACGAGGCGAGCGGCCGCCATTCCTTCGCCAACCCACGGCTGGATTTTCATTTCCCAATCCTTGCGGTCCCGGACCTGTAGCGCGCGCCCCCATTCGCGCCGCTGCTCAAATCTGCGCGCGGAAAGCACGTTGTCGAAGAATCGAACCGTGCTGATCGGATAGCTTCCGACCGCCGGCCACCGGTCGGGAAAGCCGATCTTCAAGTCCGTATGGCGAAGCTTGTCCGCGGTAGCCTGCCGCGCACTCCTCGACAGCCATTGGTCATTCGCTATCGTTTCCACGATTTGATGCTTGATGCTCTCGGCAATCCGCCGGGCTACGTCCCGGGACTTCCAACCGAGGATGTGATGGGCGTATTGCCTCGAGAATTCGACCCCCATTGCCCTGATCGTCGCCTCGCGGCACCGGCGTTGGACATCATCCAACGCCACTCTCACGTTCGGCGAGACCGCACCAAATTCTTGATTATAAGGAGCAGGCAATTCGCCGCGCAGCGAGAAGAGGAAGACCCATCGCAAATAGGCCCGGAGTTCGACCGGCGAGCGTTGGATCAGCTGTTGCTGAACATCCTCAAGATAGGCTGGAGAAGTAACGTTCACCCGGCTTTTCGTCGGCGCGCCGACCAATGCGAAATAGGACCGCCATTCGATCGCCGGCGCGATCTGCTCCAGTTGCGCCAACGATCGCACATTCTCTCCTGTCGCAGCGTTATAACGGTCGCCCCGATGTGCTTGCAGCGCTTTGTTGATATCGACGACCGCCTTCGTGTCACGGCGCGCGTCCTCCGCCGAAAGCCCCGCCAGGACGAAGCTTCGGTTAACCGTGGTCGGCTCGGCCCATAGATTGCCATTGTGAATCTCGCCGCGATAGCGCTTCCAGTTCTTGCGATCGGGCTGCCCGCCATAGTTGATGAAGGGATTGACGCCGATCACGCTCAACTCCCGCATCAGCGATTGAATTTCGCGCGGAGAGTGCGCGGCATCGATCTTCGCCAACCACCTCCGAACGGTCACGGCATCTGAAGAATCGCCGTTACGGCACGACTCATAAAATGTTCGCAAGCGAGCCAATTCGTGATTTCCTGAAGTCGGGCGGGCAAATATTTGCCTCAGAGAGCGCTCCAGGTCAGCGTTAAACTGGTCGTCGGCGAGGCTTACGACTGGATGTGCATCGGTCGGCTTGGCTGTCGCCAAGAAGCCGCCGCAGGCGTGCTGATAGAAGTCGTCACAGGCCGCTACCGACATATCCACGGCCTGGCGATTGATCCCATCGCCCGCGGCTTCCAGCGTGGGGAGGTTTACACTGTGCGGAGCCGGAGCATCGCGAGCGACCACGAGGTGCGCCAGCGCCAAGCCGACTAAGCCTGTAATTAAGAGTCCGAGTTTAACTCTTCGCATTGCCCCTCCGGTTGCGCGTGACTCATGCGCCTCTTGTCAAACATCGGTTGTCAACGCCTTGGGTCAGCCGCTCCGCGTGCCACTCGACATGGTCGGCCATGAAGGTCGAAATGAAATAATAGCTGTGGTCGTAACCCGGCTGCCGCCGCAGCGTCAGTGGGATGCCGGCTCCGGCGCAGGCCGCCTCGATGAGGTCGGGCCGCAGTTCCGTTTCGAGAAACGGATCGGCCTCGCCGACGTCGATCAGCAGATCGTCCAGTCGCCCGCCGTCCTCGATCAGCGCGACCGCATCGTGTGCGCGCCACACCGCGCCCTCATCGCCTAGATAATGGCGCAGCGCCTTTCGACCCCACGGCACCTGCATCGGCGCGATGATCGGCGCGAATGCCGACACCGAGCGAAACCGTCCAGGGTGCTTGAGCGCCAAGGTCAGTGCGCCATGCCCGCCCATCGAATGGCCAGCGATGCCCTGGCGAAGCGGGTCGATCGGGAAATGTTCGGCAACCAGCGCCGGCAGTTCGTCGATCATGTACGATGCCATGTTGTAATGGCGGTCCCACGGCGGCTGGGTCGCGTCGAGGTAGAAGCCCGCGCCTTGGCCGAAGTCCCACAGTCCGTCGGGATCGTCGGGCACCTCGTCGCCGCGCGGGCTGGTGTCGGGGGCGATGAAGATGATGCCGTGCTTGGCGCAGGCCGCGCGATACTCGCCCTTCTCGGTGACATTGGCGTGGGTGCAGGTCAGCCCCGACAAATACCACAGCACCGGCAACGGCTCGCCGCGCTCGGGCTGGGGAGGGACGAATACCGAGAAGGTCATGTCGGTGCCGGTCGCGGCGGAGGCATGGCGGTAAACACCCTGCACTCCGCCGTGGCTTCGGGCCTCGCTGACCGTTTCGAGGGTCACGCGGCTTGCGCGACCCTGTGCAGCCCGCACAATTTATTGCCATCGGGGTCCCTCAGGTAGGCGAGATAGAGGCTGCCGAAGTCGTTGCTGCGGATACCCGGTGGATCCTCGATCGTCTTGCCCCCGGCGGCGATACCCGCCTGGTGCCAGGCATCGACCTCTTCCCGGCTGTCTAGGCGGAAGCCGATCGTCGCGCCGTTGCCGTGGGTTGCGGGCTGGCCGTCGATCGGCGGCGTGACCATAAACACGCCGTCGCGGTTCAAATAGGCCAGGCGCCCCTTATCGTCGACGCGGCCCGGCTTGCCCCCCATAGACGCGAACAATCCGTCGTAGAAATTCTTCGACCGCCCAATGTCATTGGATCCGATCATGACATGGCTGAACATAGCTCGCTCTCCTTCTCAGATTTCGATTGCGCGGGTTGCGGTCGCTTCGTCGCCGGTGTTCGGCATGTCCTTGGGGTCGATCAGTAGCACTTTGACCTCCGGCGTTCGCGCGATTGGCCGGTGCTCGGTGGCGCGCGGCACGACGAACAGCTCGCCGGGATTGAGCGTCACCGTGCGATCGCGAAGCTCGAGATCGAGGACCCCTTCGATGCACAAGAACAGCTCGTCGGTGTCATCATGCTGATGCCAGATGAATTCGCCCTCAAGTTTGGCCAGCCGCACTTCATTTTGGTTATAGCGCGCGACGATCCGCGGTGCCCAATGATCGGAAAAACTGTCGAATTTCTGCAGCAGATTGACCTTTTGCACCCATTTGCTCCTTCTCAATAAACCACCACGCTACGAATGCTCTCGCCCGAATGCATCAGTTCGAATCCCCGGTTGATCTCGTCGAGCTTCAGCACATGGGTGATCATCGGGTCGATCTCGATCTTACCCTTCATATACCAGTCGACGATCTTGGGCACGTCGGTGCGGCCTCTAGCGCCGCCGAACGCGGTGCCGCGCCAGTTGCGGCCGGTGACCAGCTGAAACGGCCGCGTCGCGATCTCCTTGCCCGCCTCGGCCACCCCGATGACGATCGAAGTGCCCCAGCCGCGATGGCAGCATTCCAATGCCTGGCGCATCACTTCGGTATTGCCGGTGCAGTCGAACGAGTAATCCGCCCCCCCGTCGAGCATCGCCACCAGGTGGGCGACGACATCGGACACCTGCTTGGGGTTGACGAAGTCGGTCATCCCGAATCGGCGCCCCCACTCTTCCTTGGCCGGGTTGATATCGACCCCGACGATGCGGTCGGCGCCGGCCAGGCGTGCGCCCTGGATGACGTTGAGCCCGATCCCGCCGAGCCCGAACACGACGACATTGTCGCCTGGCTGGACTTTCGCGGTATTGACCACTGCGCCGACCCCGGTGGTCACCCCACAGCCGATGTAGCAAGCCTTGTCGAACGGCGCGGCGGGATCGATCTTCGCCACCGCAATCTCGGGCAGCACGGTGAAGTTGGAAAAGGTCGAGCAGCCCATATAGTGATGGATCGCCTGCCCCTTATAGGAGAAGCGGCTGGTCCCGTCGGGCATCACCCCCTTGCCCTGGGTGGCGCGGATCGCGGTGCATAAATTGGTCTTGCCGCTGAGGCACGATTTACACTGGCGGCATTCGGGCATGTAGAGCGGGATGACATGATCGCCGGGCTTGACCGAAGTCACCCCCGCGCCAACTTCGCGCACCACCCCCGCGCCTTCATGGCCGAGCACCGAGGGGAACAGCCCCTCGCTGTCGAGGCCATCGAGCGTATAGGCGTCGGTGTGGCAAATGCCGGTCGCCATGATCTCGACCAGCACTTCGCCGGCTTTCGGCCCGTCCAGATCGAGGTCGACAATTTCGAGCGCCTGCTTGGGCACGAACGCGACGGCGGCGCGGGTCTTCATGGATGCCATTCTCCTCTGCGCACCGCTTGCCACGCCTCGACCCATCGGCCAAGCTTCGTGGCGACCAACGAGGAGGAAAAGTTTGGGCTGGGCAAGCGGGCGCCACGCGCTGATCACCGGCGGCGGAACGGGGATAGGCGGCGCCGCGGCGCGGATACTAGCGGCCGAAGGCGCGCGCATCTCCCTGATCGGCCGGCGCCCCGAGCCGCTGGAGGCGGTCGCGGCGGAAACCGGCGGCACCGCCGTCCCCTGCGACCTGACTGATCGAACCGCAATGGAGACCGCCTTCGCCAAGGCGCGCGACGCCAATGGCCCGTTCGACTATGTCATTTTGAACGCGGGCGTCGGCGACAGCGCGCCCTTCGTCCGCACGAGCCGCGAAGCCTTCGACCGCATCATCGCCATCAATTTGACGGCAGTGTTCGACGGCGCCCAGCTCGCCTTGCCCGACCTGCTCGAGGGCGATGGCAAAAGGCTCATCGTCATCGCCTCGGTCGCGGGCCTCAAGGGCGCGGCCTATGCGGCGCCCTATGTCGCCTCGAAACATGGCGTGGTCGGGCTGGTCAAAAGCCTCGCGCTCGAATTCGCCAAGACCAATCTGACCGTCAATGCCATCTGCCCCTCGTTCGTTGACACGCCGATGGTCGACGAAACCGCCAAGCGCATCACGCGAGTGACCAAGCGCGATCTCGACCAGTCGCGAGAGGCGCTCGCCGCGCTCAACGCCAGCGGCCGCTTGGTCACCGCCGGCGAGGTCGCCTCGTCGATCCTCAACCTATGTCATCCGCTCAGTCGCTCGATCAACGGCGCGCTGGTGACCATCGACGGCGGCAGCACGGCATGAGCCTCGATCCCGCCAGTCTCGAGCCGACCCATTTCCGCTGGTCGTTCGCCGATGGCGTCGCGACCATCACGCTTGACCGGCCCGAACGCAAAAACCCCCTCACCTTCGACAGCTATGCCGAGCTTCGCGACCTGTTTCGCGCACTCGTTTGCGCAACCGACGTCCGCGTCGTCGTTCTGACTGGCGCGGGCGGCAACTTTTGTTCGGGTGGCGATGTCCATGAAATTATCGGCCCGCTGACCAAGATGGACCTGCTGGGCCTGCGCGAGTTCACCACCATGACCGGCGACCTGGTACGGGCGATGCGCGATTGCCCGCAGCCGATCATCGCCGCGGTCGAGGGTATCTGCGCCGGCGCCGGCGCGATCCTGGCGATGGCCAGCGACCTCCGCTTGGCCGCGCCTGACGCCAAAACCGCGTTCCTGTTCACCCGCGTCGGCCTGTCGGGCGCTGACATGGGCGCCTGTGCGATCCTGCCGCGGATCATCGGCCACGGCCGCGCCGCCGAGCTGCTGTTCACCGGCCGCAGCATGAGCGCGGAAGAAGGCGAGCGCTGGGGTTTCTTCAGCCGAATTTCCCAGGATGTGAAGGGTGATGCGCAAGCCCTGGCGCGGCAGCTCGCCGACGGTCCGATCCTCGCCCATTACATGACCAAGCGGCAACTCGACGCCGAATGGGCGGTGCCGATCGAAACCGCGCTGGACATGGAAGCCGAAGCGCAAGCCGACTGCATGACGACGCGCGATTTTCACCGCGCCTACGAAGCCTTCGCCGCCAAGCGTAAACCGGAGTTCAAGGGCGACTGATGGACCTCTCCTGGCCCTTCTTCGAGCCGCGCCACCGTAACCTGGCAGACGAGCTAGAGCGCTGGTGCGTCACCCAGAATTTCGTGCACATCGACGACGTCGACGAAGCCTGTCGCGCACTCGTCCACACCCTCGGCGCGGCCGGCTTCCTCAAGCTGTGCATCGCTGACGGGACTGCGCCGCCCGACGTCCGCAGCCTCGCCGTCGCCCGCGCGACGCTCGCCCGCCATTCGGGCCTCGCCGACTTCGCCTTCGCTATGCAGGGGCTGGGGTCGGGCGCGATCAGCCTGTTCGGCGACGATCAGCAGAAAGCCGATTTCCTCCCCGGCATCGCCGCCGGATCGGCCATCGCCGCCTTCGCGCTGACCGAACCCGGCAGCGGCAGCGACGTCGCCAGCATTGCCACCCGCGCCGTCCGCGATTCCCAAAGCTGGGTCATCAATGGCGACAAAACCTACATCTCGAACGGCACTATTGCCGACACCATCACTTTGTTTGCGCGCACCAGCGACGACGGCGCGCGCGGCCTTTCGGCCTTCATCCTCCCCGCCGCGACCGCCGGCCTGACCATCGCCGAGCGGATCGAGGTTATCGCCCCGCACCCCCTCGCCCGGCTCAAGCTCGACGATGTCCGCCTTCCCGCCAGCGCCCTCCTTGGCGCGCCTGGCGACGGCTTCAGGATCGCTATGGAGACCCTCAACCTGTTCCGCGTTACGGTCGGCGCCGCCGCGCTGGGCTTCGGCCGCCGCGCGTTGGACGAGGCGCTGACCTTCTCCGCGACCCGCAAGCTCGGGTCCGCCACACTCGCCGACAACGCCGTCACCCAGGATCGCCTCGGCGCGATGGCAACCGCGCTCGATGCCTCGGCACTGCTCATCGCCCGCGCTGCGTGGCAGCAGGACACGCAAGTGGGCGATAATCGCCGCGCCGCCGCGATGGCCAAGCTTCACGCGACCGAGGAAGCGCAGAAGGTGATCGACATGGCGTTGCAAATGCACGGCGGCCTCGGCGTCACCAAAGGCGCCAAGGTCGAGGAGCTTTATCGCGAAATCCGAAGCTTGCGCATTTACGAAGGGGCGAGCGAAGTGCAGCGACTGGTCATCGCCCGCGACCTGTTGAAGGAGCGTCGCTCATGACCCCGCTACTTCCTCCCGGCTGGCCCCGTCCCAAGGGTTATTCCAACGGCTTCAGCGCCGCCGGACGGATGATCGTTACCGCCGGGGTCGTCGGCTGGGACGAACAGGAACATTTCGTTTCCAACACGCTTGGCGGCCAGTTCGCCCAGGTGTTGCGCAACATCGTGGCGATCCTCGCCGAGGGCGGCGGCCGGCCCGAACATCTCGTCCGCCTGACCTGCTACGTCACCTCGATCGACGAATATCGCGCGAGCCTCGCCGAGATCGGTATGGTGTGGAAGGAAATCGTCGGACCCCATTATCCGGCGATGGCACTGGTCGAGGTCGTTCGTATGGTCGAACCCGCGGCCAAGATCGAAATCGAAGCGACGGCGATGGTCCCCGAATGAGGGACAATTTTGTCGAACGACGCCTGCCGAAACCGGAAGCGCTACCCAACTTGCTTCTGCTCGACTATCCCGACCGCCTCAACGCTGCCGCCAAATTGCTGAAGGGCGGCGATCCCCAAGCGCTCGCCATCGTCAACGATCATGGCCGCTGGTCCTATGGCGAGCTCGACAACTTCTCCGGCCGCGTCGCGCGCCTGCTGGTCGATGAGGAAGGTCTTGTTCCCGGCAACCGCGTCCTCCTGCGCGGACCCAACGGCTACACATTGTTCGCCTGCTGGCTCGGCGTGCTCAAGGCCGGCGGGGTCGTCGTGACGACCATGCCGCTGCTCCGCCCGGGCGAGATCGCCACCGTCATCGACCGCGCCGAGGTCAGCCACGCGCTGGTCGACAGCCGCTTCATCGGCGATTTCCGGCAAGCGATGGAGCAGACGCGCTTCGTCCGCTCGCTGATCAAATATGACGGCGATCACGGCCAAGGCGCGCTGGAAACCCGCTGCCGGGATCTCGTCCCGCTGCCGCCGGTTGACACCGCCGCCGACGACCCTGCGCTGATCGCCTTTACCAGCGGCACGACCGGCATCCCGAAGGGCTGCGTCCACTTCCACCGCGATATCCTCGCCCCGTGCGACACCTTCGCGAAGGCGCATTTTGCGATGCGACCCGGCGACATCGTCATGACCTCGGCGCCGATCGCCTTCACCTTCGGCCTGGGCTCGACCCTGCTGTTCCCGCTGCGCTTCGGCGCCGCCGCCACGACCATCGAGCAGCCGAGCCCGTCGGCGATGCTCGAGGCGATCGCGAAGCACGGCGTCACCCACCTCGCCACCGCGCCAACCGCCTACAAGGCGATGCTATCGCAGCCCGGTCTCGACGAAGCGCTCAAGTTGCTGCGCGTCTGCCTGTCGGCCGGCGAGCATTTGCCCAAGGCCATTTGGCAGGCGTGGAAAGACCGCACCGACATTTCAATCGTCGACGGCATCGGCGCGACCGAGTTGATGCATATCTTCATCTCCGAAAGCGGCGCCGCGATCCGCCCCGGCAGCACCGGCCGCACGGTGCCGGGATACGAAGCTTCGATTCTCGACGCAGAGGGCAACGAACTCGCCACCGGCGAAGGCCGCCTTGCAATCAAGGGCCCGACCGGTTGCCGCTACCTCGATGATCCGCGCCAGGCCGATTACGCGGCTGGCGGCTGGAACATCACCGGCGACACCTACGCCCTCGATGAGGACGGTTATTATTGGTTCGTTGCCCGCAGCGACGACATGATCGTCAGCTCAGGCTACAACATCGCCGCCCCCGAAGTCGAAAACGCCCTTCTCTCCCATCCGTCGGTCGCCGAATGCGCGGTCATCGGAGTGCCTTGCCCCGAACGTGGCCAAAAGGTGAAGGCGTTTGTGGTTTTGGCGACCGATGCCATGCCAACCGAAGCATTGATTTCCGAACTCAAGAATTTCGTCAAATCAACCATTGCCCCTTATAAATATCCCCGCGAAATCCTGTTCGTCGACGCCTTGCCGAAAACGGCTACGGGAAAATTGCGGCGGGTCGAACTGCGCAACCGTTGACCATTTCCCGGCGATGGCAGGGGAACGCTATTCAAACTCTACGATGACCTGATCGACCGCCAGGCTGTCGCCCGCCTTGGCGGGAGTCGCCTTGACTGTCGCCGGCTTCACCGCGCGGAGGATGTTCTCCATCTTCATCGCTTCGACCACAGCGATCGGTTGGCCCGCCTCGACCTTGTCGCCGGGCTTGACCTCGAGCCGCGTCAACAGCCCCGGCATCGGCGCGAGCAGGAAGCGCGACAAGTCGGGCGGAATTTTCTCGATCATGTGCCGCGTCAAATCGGCGATGTGCGGCGCCATGACCTCCACCTTGTGCGCCGCCCCGCGCGTCGTCAGCCGCCAGCCGCGCCCGTCGCGCGCGACCTGGACGATCCGCTTGCGCCCATCCAAGTCCGCGACCAGCAGTTTCTGCCCCGGGGCATAGTCGGCGATCAGGTCGATCTCCTCCTCGCCGTCGACGCTGACCAGCAGGCCGCCGTCATAGGGCTCGACCGCGACCGCAAATTCGTCACCGGATACGCGCACGACATAGTCGCCGTCCGGATAGATCGGCCCGCCTAGTTGCCCGTCGATCAGCGCCGCGCGGGTCTCGTGCGTCGCCGCCACCAGCGCCGCGATCGCCGCCAAATCGGCGACCAGCTCGTCGCTCGCCGGCGCGCCGTGGAAGCCGTCGGGATATTCCTCGGCGATGAAACCGGTGGTCAGCTCGCCGGCGCGAAAGCGCGGATGCTGCATTAGCGCGGAGAGGAAATCGATGTTGTCCGACACGCCGTCGATCTGAAACGAATCCAGCGCCTCGACCTGCGCGTCGATCGCCGCCTCGCGGGTCGGCGCCCAGGTAATCAGCTTGGCGATCATCGGGTCGTAGAAGATGCTGACCTGACCGCCCTCGATGACGCCGTCGTCGACGCGGATGCGCGTCTCTTGCCCCCCTCCCGCTTTGCGGGAGGGGCTGGGGGAGGGCATGTCGGAGTTCGAGGACAGGCCCTCCCCTCGGTCCCCTCCCGCGTGCGGGAGGTGAGGTTTGTAAACCACCAGCCTCCCCGTGCTCGGCAAAAACCCGCGATACGGATCTTCCGCGTAAACCCGCGTCTCAACTGCCCAGCCGTCGAGCTTCACATCGGCCTGCGTGAACGAAAGCTTCTCCCCCGCCGCGACGCGGATCATTTGCTCGACCAGGTCGAGCCCGGTGACTTCCTCGGTCACCGGATGCTCGACCTGCAGCCGCGTGTTCATTTCGAGGAAGTAGAAGCTGCGATCCGCGCCGACGATCAGCTCGACCGTCCCCGCCGAATAATATCCCACCGCCGCCGCCAGCGCGACCGCCTGCTCGCCCATCGCCTTGCGCATCTCGGGCGTGACGAACGGCGACGGCGCTTCCTCGACCACTTTCTGGTGGCGCCGCTGGATCGAGCATTCCCGTTCGCCAAGATAGAGGATCGTGCCGTGCTGGTCGCCGAGCACCTGAATTTCGATGTGGCGCGGGTCCTCGATGAATTTCTCGAAGAACACGCGGTCGTCGCCGAAACTGGCCAGCCCCTCGCGCTTGGTCGCCTCAAACCCCTCGCGAACGTCCTTCTCGTTGTACGCCAGCCGCATCCCCTTGCCGCCGCCCCCCGCCGACGCCTTCATCATCACCGGATAGCCGATCTCGCCCGCGATCTTCACCGCCTCGTCGGTGTCGGCGATCTCGCCGAGATAGCCCGGCACCACCGACACCCCCGCCGCCTTGGCCAGCTTCTTCGATTCAATCTTGTCGCCCATCGCCGCGATCGCTTTGGGCGGCGGCCCGATGAAGGCGATGTTGGCTTTCTTCAATGCCTTGGCGAAGCTCTCGCGCTCAGACAAGAAACCATAGCCCGGATGCACCGCCTCGGCCCCGGTCGCCTTGCACGCATCGATGATCAATTCGGCCTTGAGATAGCTCTCCGCCGCCGGCGCCGGCCCGATCCGAACGCTCTCGTCGGCCATCCGCACATGCGGTGCCCGCGCGTCCGCATCCGAATAAACCGCGACCGTCTTGATGCCCATCCGCTTGGCGGTGCGGATGACGCGGCAAGCAATCTCGCCCCGATTGGCGATCAGGATTTTGGAGAACATTACCGATCGCCTAGTTTTTTGAAGGGAATTGTGGCGTGAATTTTCTTTAGAAGCTCGCGCGCTTCTTCTCGACCTAAACCGATTCTGGTTGGGAATTCCCAATCCTCAATGTCGAGCCCGTTACACACTTCATTTAAGCAGCCGTTGATTATGAGGAGCTCGTCCTCAGTCAACTCTAACACTCGGGTTTCCCTGGCCTCAGTCACTCGGCGACCTCATCCACCGGCGGGCGGTTGTGCCCAAGCAGTCGCAGCACCTCGTCCGCCGCATCCGCCAAATTGGTCCCCGGCCCGAAAATCGCCTGCACCCCCGCCGCGCGGAGCATGGCATAATCCTGCGCCGGGATGACCCCGCCGGCAACGACCTTGATGTCGGCGCGGCCCATGTCTTTCAGCGCGTCGATCAGTTCGGGGATCAGCGTCTTGTGCCCCGCGGCCAGCGAGGAGGCACCGACCACGTCAACCTTCTCTTCCACCGCCAGCTCGGCCGCCTCGCGAGGGGTCTGAAACAGGGGGCCGGCGATCACCTCGAACCCCAGATCGCCGAACGCGCTCGACACGAGATTGGCGCCGCGGTCGTGCCCGTCCTGCCCCATCTTGGCGACCAGCATGCGCGGTTTGCGGCCCATTCGTTCGGCGACCGCCAGCGTCCCCGCCACCGCCTCGTGCCAGCGCTGGTCGTCGCGCTTGCCGTAGATGCCGCTGACCGGTTCGGGGTGCGTGGCGTAACGTCCGAACACCCGCTCCAGCGCATCGGAGATTTCGCCGAGCGAAGCGCGCGATCGCGCCGCATCGACTGTCAGTCCAAGCAAGTTGCCCCCCGACTTGGCGCCCGCTTCGAGCGCGTCGAGCGAAGCGCGCACCGCGCCATCGTCGCGTGCCTTCCGCATCGTCTCCAGCCGCGCAATCTGCCCCGCGCGAACCTTGGCATTATCCACCTCGAGAATGTCGAGATGCGCTTCCTCGGTCAGCCTGTACCGATTGACCCCTACAATCACCGTCTCACCCACATCGACCTTCGCCGCGCGCGCCGCTGCGGCTTCCTCGATGCGCTGCTTGGGGAGGCCCTCGGCAACCGCCTTGGTCATCCCGCCATGCGCCTCGACCTCGTCGATCAGCGTCTGCGCTTTCTCCTCCAGCTCGCGGGTCAGCGCCTCGACATAATAGCTTCCGCCAAGCGGGTCGGCGACCGCCGTGATCCCGCTCTCTTCGGCCAGGATCAGCTGCGTATTGCGCGCGATCCGTGCCGAGAAATCGGTCGGCAGCGCCATCGCCTCGTCGAACGAATTGGTGTGGAGCGACTGCGTTCCCCCAAGCACCGCCGCCAGCGCCTCAACCGTGGTCCGCACGATATTGTTGTAGGGGTCCTGCTCGGTTAGCGACACGCCGCTGGTCTGGCAGTGAGTCCGCAGCAGCTTCGACTTTTCCGACTTTGCCCCCAGTTGCTCCATGATCCTCGCCCACAGCGTCCGCGCCGCGCGCAGCTTGGCGACCTCCATGAACAGGTTCATGCCGATGCCGAAGAAGAAGCTCAGGCGCGGCGCGAACGCGTCGACATCAAGCCCCGCATCCTTGGCCGCGCGCACGTACGCCATCCCGTCGGCGAGCGTGTAGGCGAGTTCCTGCACCGCCGTCGCCCCGGCCTCGTGCATGTGATAGCCCGAAATCGATATCGAGTTGAACTTCGGCATTTCGCGCGATGTGAAAGCGATGATGTCGGCGACGATCCGCATCGACGGTTCGGGCGGGTAAATGTAGGTGTTGCGGACCGCGAACTCTTTGAGAATATCGTTCTGGATCGTGCCGGTAAGGTCGCTGCGCGCGACCCCCTGCTCCTCCCCCGCGACGATGTAGAAGGCCAGCACCGGCAGCACCGCGCCGTTCATCGTCATGCTGACCGACATCTCGCCGAGCGGGATACCGTCGAACAGCAATTTCATGTCCTCGACGCTGTCGATCGCGACCCCGGCCTTGCCGACATCGCCGGCGACGCGCGGATGGTCTGAGTCATACCCCCGGTGGGTGGCGAGATCGAACGCGACCGAGATGCCGTGCTGCCCCGCGGCGAGGTTGCGGCGGTAGAAGGCGTTCGATTCCTCGGCGGTCGAGAAGCCGGCATATTGGCGGATCGTCCACGGCCGCCCCGCATACATCGTCGCATAAGGCCCGCGGGTGTAGGGCGGTAGGCCGGGATAGCCGGGCTCGACATGTGCGACATCGTCGGGGCCGTAGACGGTCTTGAGCGTGATTTCCTCAAGCGTCTCGCGCGACAGGTCGCGTCCCTTCGATTCCCGGTCGGCGAGGGCTTTCCACTGGTCGAAGTCGTCGGTCATGCAACTCATTCTCCCCTCTCCCCTGGAGGGAGAGGATACGAAGCCTTAGCGAGCCTAAGCGAGCTTAGGCGGAGTTGGTGAGGGGGACAGCGCCAGTCGTCAAGCGGAGCAACCCTCACCCCGCTCGCGCTTACGCGCGAGTCGCCCTCTCCCTCAAGGGGAGAGGGTTTCCGCTAATGCGCTTGCCTTGGGCTTTCCATGATCTCGGTCAGCACCCCGCCCATGTCTTTGGGGTGGAGAAAGAAGATCGGCGTCCCATGCGCCCCGATCCGCGGTTCGCCGAGCACACGCACGCCCTTGCCCTCGAACCACGCCTTGGCCTCATGAATGTCGGGCACCTCGAAGCAGACGTGATGCTGCCCGCCGAGCGGGTTCTTGGCCAGGAAGCCAATGATCGCCGAATCCGCCCCCAACGGCTCGATCAGTTCGATCTGGCAGTTGGGCGCGTCGACAAAGCAGACGCGGACGCCTTGAGCGGGGAGGTCGAACGCCTCCCGCACCACCGTCGCGCCCATTACCGCACGATAATGCGCGACCGAGTCCGCGATCGAAGGCGTAGCGACTCCCACATGGTTCAATCGTCCGAGTTTCATTTATTACCTCGTCCCGTCATTGCGAGAAGCGAAGCGACGAAGCAATCCAGCGGCGCGAGACTGGATTGCTTCGCGACGCTCGCAATGACGACTAGGGGTGCGCAACATAGTCATAAAGGTCTCGCCAATGTGGATTCAGCGCCTCGATCAACGCCAGCTTCTTCGGTCGGGATCCACCCTTGATTTGTTTTTCGCGAGTGATCGCCGCGTCCATCGTGCCGGCCAACTCGAACCAGACGAGCATCTTGCACCCGTATCGCTTCGTGAAACCCTCGACCACACCCTCACGATGCTGCCAGATGCGCTGTACCAGGTTGGAAGTCACACCCGTGTAGACGGTTCCATTGCGCTTGTTGGCGACGATGTAGACGGCGGGCTGCTTCACGAGACCGTCATTGCGAGAAGTGCAGCGACGAAGCAATCCAGCGCCAACAAGAAACTGGATTGCTTCGCTGCGCTCGCAATGACGGTTTAATGCTCGATTACCACCTCGCTAGTCACGCTATTTGCAATGAAACACGCCTCGTGCACTTTGTGATGGAGATCGGCGAGCCCAGCCGCGTCGGGCGCCTCGCCACCCCACTCGACCTTGGGCCGCAACGTCACTCGCGTCATCGCCATTTTCCCGTCGGCGCGCTTCTCCAACACCCCTTCCGCCTCGTCGATATAGCTATCGACCACCAGTCCCGCCCGCTTCGCGAAGTCGAGGAAGAACAGCATGTGGCAGCTCGATAGCGAGGCGACGAACGCCTCCTCGGGATCGACTCCCCCCGCGTCGGAATAAGGCGCCGGCACGATGTGCGGAGACGCCGAAGCCGGAACCACCGCCCCGCCGTCAAACGCCCACTCATGCGCGCGGCTGTATCGGCCTTCGGCGAAGGACTCGTCGGTGGAGCGAGTCCAGCGGATCGTGGCGGTGTAATTCGACATTACTCAATCTCCCCGGTCGTCACCCCCGGGCTTGACCCGGGGTCTGCCTGCCTCGTCCCGAACATCAGAGCTTGCAGGTCAGCGTGCGTTACATGGGACGCCTTCGACCCAACGTCTTTCCGCATCGCTGCTAATGCACGTGACATAGCTGCCTGTGCAGCATCACTCCGCAGATCAGCAAACGTGAAAATCCGTGCAACTGACGTAATCACATCGTCCGACCCATAGAGAGCTATCCGACCTCGCAGGTGTGCCATCAGCGCGTTGGCAGCGCGCATTTTTTCCGGATCATCGTGATAGAAACTTAGATCACCAAGAGCAGCAAAATAGGAAGTGTATGTCTGCCATTTTGCCTATCTATAAACTTAGATTTCTCGAATTTCCCGGTGGCATAGGCTTGAATTCCGCCGCCGATAATCGCGGCAATGAGCCCGATAAGGGCGACCAGAACTCCATTCAACATAAAGCCTCACAGCGGAATATTGTCATGCTTTTTCCACGGATTCTCGAGCTGCTTGCCCCGCAATTTCCTTAACCCCAGCGCCACCCTCCGCCGCGTCGAATGCGGCATGATTACTTCGTCGATGAAGCCTTTGCTCGCCGCCACGAACGGGTTAGCGAAGCGCTCTTCATATTCTGCCGTATGCTCGGCAATTTCCTTCGCCGTCTTGCCGCGGAAGATGATTTCGACCGCGCCTTTCGCCCCCATCACCGCGATCTCGGCGGTCGGCCAGGCGTAGTTCAAATCGCCGCGCAGGTGCTTCGACGCCATCACGTCATAAGCCCCGCCATACGCCTTGCGCGTGATCACGGTGATCTTGGGCACCGTCGCCTCGGCATAGGCGAACAGCAATTTGGCGCCATGCTTGATGATCCCATGATGCTCCTGCCCGACGCCCGGCAGGAAACCCGGCACATCGACCAGGGTCAGGATCGGAATGTCGAACGCATCGCAGAAGCGCACGAACCGCGCGCCCTTCTTCGACGAGTTGATGTCGAGGCAACCGGCGAGCACCATCGGCTGGTTGGCGACCACGCCCACCGTGCGCCCCTCGATCCGGCAGAAGCCGATGATGATGTTGGCGGCGTGCTTCGGCTGAAGCTCGAAGAAGTCGCCCTCGTCGGCGACCTTCCGGATTAGCTCGTGCATGTCGTAGGGTGTCGCCGCGCTCGGCGGGATCAGCGTGTCTAGGCTGTCCTCGATGCGGTCCCACGGATCGTCGGTCGGCCGCTCGGGAATGTCGTGGCGATTGCTCAGCGGAAGGAAGTCGAAAAATTCGCGCGTCGCCAGCAACGCGTCGATGTCATTTTCGAACGCCACATCGGCCACGCCCGATTTGGTTGTGTGCGTCACGGCGCCGCCCAATTCCTCCTGCGTCACCACTTCATTGGTCACCGTCTTGACCACCTCGGGCCCGGTAACGAACATGTAGGACGAATCCTTCACCATGAAGATGAAGTCGGTCATCGCCGGCGAGTAAACCGCCCCGCCCGCGCACGGCCCCATGATCAGGCTGAGTTGCGGGATGACACCCGACGCCAGCACGTTGCGCTGGAACACCTCGGCATAGCCGCCAAGGCTCGCGACCCCCTCCTGGATGCGCGCGCCACCGCTGTCGTTGAGGCCGATCACCGGCGCCCCAACCTTCATTGCCGCATCCATCACCTTGCAGATTTTCTGCGCGTGACGCTCGCTGAGGCTTCCGCCGAACACGGTGAAATCCTGCGCGAACACATAGACCAGCCGGCCGTTGATCGTCCCCGATCCGGTGACCACTCCGTCGCCGGGAAACTTCTGTTCCTCCATGCCAAAGTCGACGCAGTTGTGCTCGACATACATGTCGACCTCTTCAAACGAGTCCGCGTCGAGCAGCACCGACAATCGCTCCCGTGCGGTCAGCCGCCCCTTGGCGTGCTGCGCCGCGATCCGCTTCGCGCCCCCGCCCATCCTCGCCGCAGCCCGCCGCGCTTCCAATTCTTCGATCGTCGTAGCCATGGCCGATGCGCTGCCATGCGCGCTTGCCCCGGTCAACTTCAGCTCACGCAAGAAAGGGGTTCGCGCAGAGGCGCAGAGGCGTGGCTATGCTATTCCGGCGAAGCCGCTTCAAAAAAACTCCGCCGATGGTTCTCTGACGCAAGGCGAACGGCGCATCCTCTCTGCGTCTCTGCGTCTCCGCGCGAACAACTGCTACGGACCGATTTGGCGCTTCGCGCTTTCAAGCATTGCGACAGGAGGGGCACCAGCATGCCAACACGCCAGCATTGGCCCGAACGCCTATGGCTCGTCCGTCATGGCCAGAGCCAGGGCAATGTCGCGCGCGATGCCGCGCATGAGGCGGGGCTGGCGGTGATCGACCTCGACCTGCGGGATGTCGACGTTCCTTTGAGCGACCTCGGGCTGCGCCAGGCCGAGGTGGCGGGCCGCTGGTTCGCCGCGCTGGCCGACGCCGACAAGCCCGACGTCATCCTGTCATCGCCATACGTCCGCGCGCGCCAGACTGCCGAGGCGATTTGCAAGGCCGGCGGCCTCGCCGGCGGCGCCAAGCCGACGATCCTCGACGAGCGACTGCGCGAGCGCGAGTTCGGCGTGTTCGATGGCCTCACCCCCTTGGGCGTCCGTCAACGCTTCCCCGAGGAAGCCGCCCATCGCGCCAAGCTGGGCAAATTCTATCACCGGGCCCCTGGTGGGGAGAGTTGGGCCGACGTTGTTCTCCGCCTCCGCTCGATGCTCAACACGATCAACATCCAATATGCCGGCAAGCGCGTCCTGGTCGTGGGCCATCAGGTGGTCGTGATGTGCATGCGCTATATCCTGGAGGAGATGACGGAGGAGCAGATATTGGCGCTCAACAAACAGGGCGAGATCATGAACTGCGGAATCGCCGCCTTCGACTTCGAGATCAACACGCAATCGATGGGCGTCCCGGCGCTCGCCATGTGGAATTTCGGCGCGCCAATGGAAGCCGAGGGAATGACCATGACCGCCGAACCCAACATGATTACCGGCTCGCGATGACCGCCGAGCTGCTGACCCCCGCGACTTTCGCCGGCCATCCCCTTCCGCCGGTCGAAGGCGGCGACAAGGACAGCCACGGCGCGGTCTTGATCGTCGCCGGCTCGCGCGAAATTCCCGGCGAGGTGCCGAAGCTGGTGGCTTCCTAGTCGTTCGAATAGCTGTCGAGCTCATCGCCCGCCAGTTTCACCACATGGATGACATTGGTCGACCCGGCGGTCTTGAACGGCACCCCGGCCATCACCACGACCCGGTCGCCCGGACTGGCGAGATGGTGGCGGAGCGCCATGCGCCGCGCTTTGCCGATCATTTCCTCGAAGCTCGACACGTCGCGGGTATGGACCGCGTGCACGCCCCATTGCAGCCCGAGCCGGCGCGCCACCGGCAGGCTGGAGGTCATCACCAGCGTCGGCACCGGCGCGCGCTCGCGGGCGATGCGCCGCGCGGTCGATCCCGACGAGGTGTAACAGGCCATCGCCTTGGCCGAGAGGATGCGCACGATCTGCGCCGCGCTTTCGGACAATGCGTCGGCGGTGGTCGCTTCGGCCGGCGTCTCGGTGAAGTGGATCCGCGCGGCATAGACCGGGTCGGCCTCGACGCTCCGGCCGATCTTGTCCATCATCGCCACCGCTTCGCACGGATAGCTGCCCGCCGCGCTTTCGGCCGACAACATGATCGCGTCGGCCCCTTCGTAAATCGCGTTGGCGACGTCGCTGACTTCGGCCCGGGTCGGGGTCGGCGAGACGATCATCGATTCG
Organism: Sphingomonas sp.; assembly: GCF_013816785.1. Classification (GTDB taxonomy): domain Bacteria; phylum Pseudomonadota; class Alphaproteobacteria; order Sphingomonadales; family Sphingomonadaceae; genus Sphingomicrobium. The sequence goes on from NZ_JACDDV010000003.1 coordinate 87,390, forward strand.
AGCATCTGCGTCGCCACTACCACCGGCTTGCCGGCCTGCCGCGCCAGCGCGACGATCCGGTTCTGCAGCGGCGGTACGCCTTCGGGCGGCAGCTCGACGCCCAGATCGCCCCGCGCGACCATCACCGCGTCGGCCAGCTCCAGTATCTCGGGTAATCGCTCGATCGCCTGCGGTTTCTCGATCTTGGCGAGCAGCCCGGCCCGGTCGCCGACCAGCAAGCGCGCCTCGGCAACGTCCTCGGGCCGCTGGACGAACGACAGTGCGATATAGTCGGCGCCCTGAGTCAGCGCGAATTCCAGGTCGCTCTTGTCCTTGGCGGTCAGCGCCGGAATCGGCACCACCACGTCGGGCACGTTGACGCCCTTATGGTCCGACACCTTCCCGCCGACCATCACTTCCGCCTCGATCCGCTCGGCGCTGACCGACAATGCCTTGAGCCTGACCTTACCGTCGTCGATCAGTAACCGATCGCCCGCGGTCAGCACCGCGAACAGCTCGGGATGGGGCAGCTCGACCCGGCTCGAATCGCCCTTGGTTCTTTTGGCGTCGAAGACGAAGGTCTTCCCGGTCTCGAGCGTCGCCGACCCGCCCTTGAAGTCGCCGACGCGCAGCTTGGGGCCTTGCAGGTCGAACAGAATCGTCGTCGGCCGGTGGAGCGCCTTTTCAAGCGCGCGGATCGCCTCGACCAGCGCCACTTTCTCGGCCTGCTCGCCATGGCTCATGTTGATGCGGAACGCGTCGGCCCCGGCCTCCACCAGCCGGCGGATCATGTCGGGGCTCGACGAGGCCGGGCCCAGCGTCGCCAGGATCTTGACCTTGCGCGATCGTGGCTTGAGCATCGTCACGCTTCTCCGCTTGAGCTGTTGCGCGCCTGCATAGCGGCTGCTCCAGCGGGTTCAACCGGCTTGAGGACGCCCCACGCCTCGCTTAGGGACGCCGGATGTTTCAACACATCGGATTCGAAAAGGGTTTCACATGAGCGAAGGCAATGTCGCGGCGGACCAGCTGCGGCTGTTTATCGAGCGGATCGAACGGCTCGAGGAAGAGAAGAAGGGCATCGCCGACGACGTCAAGGACGTCTATGCCGAAGCCAAGTCGAACGGCTATGATACCAAGACGATGCGCGCGATCGTCCGCCTGAGGAGGATGGAAAAGCACACTCGCGACGAGATGGACGCGCTGCTCGAAACCTATCGCACCGCGTTGGGCCTGGCGTAGGATAAACGGGGAGGAATGGGCATGGACGACCTAAATCTGCCCGCCCTCTGTCCGACCTCGGCCGAGCTGGCGAAGGCGATGCTCGACGATCCCGACCAACCGGTCGGCGATCTCGAGCGCGAAATCCTCGAAAGCATCATCGCCGGCAAGGCCCGCAGCGGACGCGCCGACGCCTATTCGATGGCCCATGCCACGCGCGGCGAACGGCTCGCCGACCGGGTCGCTGCGGTCGGCGGTTCGTGGGGCTTCATCATCACGTTCGGCATTATCCTGTTCAGCTGGATGATCATCAATTCCGGCGCGGCCGACCGGCTCGGGCTCGTATTCGACCCCTTTCCGTTCATCTTCCTCAACCTGATGCTGTCGATGCTCGCCGCGATCCAGGCGCCGATCATCATGATGAGCCAGAACCGCCAGGCCAAAAAGGATCGCCTCGCCGCGCGCCTCGACTTCGAGACCAATTTGCGCGCCGAGCTCGATATCGAGCGGCTCCACTACAAGATTGACGCGATCCTCGCCGAGCGGATCGACGCGCTCAGTGACGAGGTCGCGGGGCAGCGGGATGATCCGTCCGCCGGTTGAGCAACGCCACTGCGCCCGCTAGGGGGCGAAACATCACCATTTTCGCGAGACCACCGTGGCCGGCCATTCCAAATATAAAAACATCATGCATCGCAAGGGCGCGCAGGACAAAAAGCGCTCGACGATGTTCTCGAAGCTCGCCCGCGAAATCACCGTCGCGGCCAAGATGGGGCTGCCCGATCCGGATATGAACGCCCGGCTGCGCGCTGCCGTCCTCGCTGCCCGGGCGCAGTCGATGCCCAAGGACAATATCCAGCGTTCAATCGACAAAGCCAGCAGCAGCGATGCCGAAAATTACGAGGAGATCCGCTACGAAGGCTTCGGCCCCGGCGGCGTTTCGCTGATTATCGAGGCGCTGACCGACAACCGCAACCGCACCGCGACCAACGTCCGCACGATCGTCTCTAAGAATGGCGGCAACCTCGGCGCCTCGGGCAGCGTCAGCCACGGCTTCGACCGCATGGGCCTGATCGAATATCCGGCCCGCGCCGGCGACCCCGACAAGATATTCGAAGCGGCCTTGGAAGCCGGCGCGGATGACGTCTCATCGTCCGACGATGGCCACGAAATTTGGACAGACCAGGGCAGCCTGCACGAGGTCGCCAAAGCGCTCGAACTGATCATCGGCGAGTCCGAAGGCGCCAAGCTCGCCTGGCGCCCGCAGACCCTGGTCGAGGTCGGCGAATCCGACGCCGCCACCCTCCTCCGCTTGATCGACGCGCTCGACGACGATGACGATGTCCAGCAAGTGTGGGGCAATTACGAAGTCAGCGACGAAGTGATGGAGAAGCTCGGCTGACGATCATCCTCGGCCTCGATCCCGGCCTTGGCACCACCGGCTGGGGACTGATCCGCGCCGAGGGCAATCGCCTGTCGCACCTCGCCAACGGGCAGATGAAGACCGACGCCAAGGAGACGCTCCCCAAGCGGCTGGCCTACCTCGCGACCCAACTCGAAGCTCTGCTCGCCGACCATCGTCCCGATGCCGCTGCGGTCGAAGAAATCTTTCTCAACAAAAACCCGCAGTCGACGCTCAAACTGAGCCAGGCGCGCGGCGTCGCGTTGATGATCGCCGCGCGCTCGGGGCTCGAGGTCGGCGAATATGCCGCGCGGCTGGTCAAGAAGGCGGTGGTCGGCACGGGCGCGGCGGAGAAAGCGCAAGTTCACGCGATGGTCGGGCGGCTGCTGCCCGGCGTCGCCATCGCCAGCCCCGACGCCGCCGACGCGCTCGCGGTCGCCATCACCCATGCGCACCACCTCGCCAGCGCGAGCCGCGGCGTCACCCGGTCCTGAATTCACATATCCAGGCGCAACAGCGTTTCCTGAAACAGCAGCTTGCGATTGTCCTGGTCGATCTCGCAGCCGCCCGACCGCCGATAGAGGCAGATGCGATCGCGAACCCCGCCCCTGCAACCGACCCTCACGAAGGGCGGCGGCGGCGGAGCATCACTGACCCAGGTCATCGCCGCGTTGAATCCCTTGGCTGCCTTACCCGGGTCGTCCAACGCCCCCTCGGCTTCCTGGCCGAGCAGGAACACCGGCTTGTTCCGATGGAGCAGCGCATAGCCGAACAACGTATATTCCTGCCGCGGCACGGCCAGCCCGCAGACCCTGGGGTCGCGCAAGGCGGCCGCGCCCAGCCGTCCCGGATCGCCGCTCGCTCGCCAGCCGAGCCGATAGGTCTCGGTCGTCGCCAGCGCGAGCGAGCCTGCGCCCCACAAGGCGATCAGAACCGCCGTCGCCCCGAGGCCGCCCGGTTCGGCCAGCCGCCGCCCGGCGATCGTTTCGCGCAGCAGATTGACCGACCCCATCGCCGCGACCAGCAGCAGAATCTCGATCGACAGCCATAGATAGCGATATTCCTTGTGCCCGATCAGCTGGTGGACCGCGATATTGACCAAGGCCGCAATGATCAGCGCCTTATGCTCGCGCCACGCCAACGCCACGAAAAACGCGATCGGCAGCAAGGCCGCCTTCCAGTAAATCATGATCGCCTGGGCATAATGCCAATGGCTGACCCCGCCGATCTCCCGCATCCGCCCTTCGAGGATGTTCATCCTGAAGTTGGTCAGCACCCATTGGTAGGGAAACAACCCCATCGCCAGATCGATCGCCGCGCCGCCGAGAACCACCGGTATGCCGCCCGCGATTAGCCCCTTCCAGAGGCGCAAATCCTTGCCCGCGATCAGCACCGCGTAAACTGCGATTGCCGGCCCGAACTGAAACCGCATCAGCCCGGCCAGCGCCATCAGCGCCCCAGCCGCGACGATCGCCGGCATCCGCGCCTTCGAATGAAGCAGCGCCGCCGCGACCAGGAAGCAGCTCACCGCCAGGCTTTCGCTCAGCACCTGGACCGAAAACAGCACGCACTCGACCCACAGCGCGATCACCGCCATCGCCACGATCGCGTGCTGCAACGACTGCCGCCGCCCGATCACCCACGCCGCCCACACCGGCGCGAGGTTGAACGCCGCCAGCATCGCGCGCGGCAAAATAAGATACAGCGTCCCGCCCGGGTCGATCCATTCGCCCAGCTGCATCGACGGCACCAGCAGCAGCGGGATCAGCCAGCTGCGGATGAAATAACGAAACTCCCACGGCACCACGCCATATCCGAACACGATCCGGTGGGCCTGTTCGAGATATTGGATGGTTTCATCGGGGTGATGCGCCGAGTAAGGATTGAACGCGAAAACCCTGAGCGCCACCGCCATGGCGAACAGCCCCCAAAACCACAGCCGCGCCCGCCGCGCGTCGATCGATTGCTCCCCCATGACCGATTCATGGCGGGGGAGTGGAGACGGGGCAAGCCCGCTTTTGCCTTCTCCCTTGAGGGGACAAGGATAGCGCAGCTTGGCGGCGCAGCCGCCTAGCGAAGCTTGGATGAGGGTGAGCGGCGCTGTCACCCTCACCTAGCTGCGACTAAGGCTCGCATCGCTCGCCGAGTCTCGCTACCTCTGCCTTCAAGGGAGAGGGATTTCTTGCAGCCATGATCGCGCGCCTCACCGGAATCCTGGCCGAAAGCGGCCCCGACCATGCGGTGATCGATGTCGGCGGGGTTGGCTATGCGGTGCTGGCCTCGACCCGCACCCTCGATGCGCTCGGCGGACCGGGAGCAGAAGTGATGCTGCTCACCGAGCTGCAGGTGCGCGAAGATTCCATGACCCTGTTCGCCTTCGGCAATGCTGGCGAGCGCGAGGCCTTCCGCCAGCTGACCAGCGTCCAGGGCGTCGGCGGCCGCGTCGCGCTCGCCATTCTCTCGGTGCTAGACCCGGCCGAGCTCGCCGCCGCCGTGTCGCGCGGCGACAAGGCGATGGTCTCGCGCGCTAACGGCGTCGGACCCAAGCTCGCCCAGCGCATCGTCAACGAACTCGCCGGCAAAATGGGCAGCCCGGCGCTGGCCGGCGTCGCTGGTTCCTCCGCCCCGCGCGGAGGCGCCGCCCAAGACGCCCTCTCCGCCCTCGCCAACCTCGGCTTCAAACCCGGCGAAGCCAGCGCCGTCGTCGCCGCCGCGGTCGCCGACCTCGGCGACGGCGCGACGCTCGACGCGCTGGTCCGGCTGGCGCTGAGGAAGGCGGCCAAATGACCGCCCATCTTGCCTCCTGCGGCTGCGGCCAACTCACCAAGCATCGGGACTGAATATGCTCAGGAACATCCTCGACACCTTCGTGCCATTCGTCGTGCAGGCGATCGAGTTCGTCGGCGTCGGCATCATCGCGCTCGGATCGGCGATCACCCTCGCGATGTTCCTTGTCGCGCTGGTCAAACGCGTGCGCGTCGAGGACGCGATCGGCCGGTTCCGCTCCGATCTCGGGCGCTCGATCCTGCTCGGCCTCGAATTCCTCGTTGCCGCCGACATCATCAGCACCGTGGTCATCGACCTGACGCTGCAAAGCGTCGCGGCGCTCGCTGGAATCGTCTTCATCCGCACCCTGCTCAGCTTCAGCCTCGAGGCCGAGATTGACGGCCGCTGGCCGTGGCAGCGCGCCGCAGCGGAAAAGGCCGAGCGCGACTAGTGGAACTTGCCCCCCATCAAAGCCCCGTCCCGATGCATCGCGAAGTGAAAAGCGGAACGCTCGCGGGGGTTTTGCGGCAGGCCCAACTCAGTGTAGACGAATTCCTTGCTGCCAGCCGGTAGTCGACTCCCTGAAACCGCTGTCCTACCGCATCGGAAATGTGCATCATGGGCTCATGACCCGTTTCGCGCGCCGCGCTGACTTATTCATTTCGGCCCGCCAAATTCGCTCAGTGATCGAATTGCTGATCCACCGTAGCGTGAACTTCCTCAACTTCCGAGCCGCTGATGGCCACTGACCCCGCCCGCATTACCACGCCCGAGCGCACGCCCGAGGACGCCGACCTCGCGCTTCGTCCGAAGACGCTCGACGAATTCGTCGGCCAGCAGGGTGCGCGCGAAAATTTGCGCATCTTCGTCAACGCCGCCAAGGCCCGCGGCGAAGCGCTCGACCATGTGCTGTTCTTCGGCCCGCCAGGGCTCGGCAAGACCACGCTCGCCGGCATCCTGGCGCGCGAAATGGGGGTCGGCTTCCGCGCCACGTCGGGCCCGGTGATCGCCAAGTCGGGCGATCTCGCCGCGCTCCTGACCAACCTCGAGGACGGCGACGTGCTGTTCATCGACGAGATCCACCGCCTCGCCCCGGCGGTCGAGGAAGTGCTTTACCCGGCAATGGAGGATCGCGCGCTCGACCTGATGATCGGCGAGGGTCCGTCGGCCCGCTCGGTCCGCATCGACCTGCCCAAATTCACGCTGGTCGGCGCGACTACCCGGCAGGGACTGCTGACCACCCCGCTGCGCGATCGCTTTGGCATTCCGATCCGGCTCAACTTCTATTCGGTCGCCGAGCTCGAGCAGGTCGTCCGCCGCGCCGCCCGCCTGCTCGGTGCACCGGTCACAGACGACGGCGCGCACGAAGTCGCCAAGCGCAGCCGGGGCACGCCGCGCATCGCCGGGCGTTTGCTTCGCCGGGTGCGCGATTTCGCCCATGCCGCCGGCGCCGACAGCATCGACTCCGCTGTCGCCGACCGCGCGCTCCAGCGGCTGGAGATCGACCAGCTCGGCCTCGACGCGATGGACCGTCGCTATCTGATGATGATCGCCGACCTTTACGGCGGCGGCCCGGTCGGGATCGAGACCCTAGCCGCCGGCTTGAGCGAGCCGCGCGACACGCTCGAGGATGTCGTCGAGCCCTATCTCATTCAGCTCGGCCTCATCGCCCGCACCGCGCGCGGCCGCTGCCTCAATGGGCGCGGCTGGACCCATCTGGGCTTAAACCCGCCTACGGGCGCCCAGACCGGCCTGTTCGACATCGGAGACAAGTGATGCGTATCTCCCTCGCCGCGCTAGCCGCCGCGATTGCCGCCCCCGGCCATGCGCAGGCGCCCGCCGCGCCGCCGCCGACCGACTATGCCAAGCCCACCAATTGGCTCTGCCTGCCCGGGCGCAGCGATCCGTGTGGCGTGACGCTCAAGACCACTGTGCTGAATCCCACCGGCTACGGCTCGACCGGCGTCGTCAGCGCGTCGCTCAACGCAAGCGTAGACTGCTTCATCGTCTATCCGACAGTCAGCCGCGACCAGGGCCTCAACAGCGACTTGAAGCCCGGCGACGGCGAGGAGCGTGCCTCGATCATCACCCAGTTCGCTCGCTTCGCCAGCGCCTGCCGCCCCTATGCGCCAATGTATCGCTCAATGACGGTGGGCGCGGTGGCCGCAGCGGCGACCGGGGCCGATGTCGGCGGCCCCGCGCGGATCGCGATCGGCGACGTCCGCGCCGCGTGGAAAACCTATCTCGCCAAATATAATGAGGGCCGCCCGTTCGTCCTCATCGGCCACAGCCAAGGCTCGCTGATGCTCCAGCAGCTGCTCGCCCGCGACATCGATGGTCGGCCCGAGGCCAAGCGGATGAAGCTCGCCATCATCCCCGGCTTCAACGTCATGGTGCCCCAGGGAAAGCTGATCGGCGGCACGTTCAAGTCGACGCCGGTCTGCTCCAAGCCCGGCCAGACCGGCTGCGTGATGAGCTGGGTCAGCTTTCGCGAACGCAATGCCCCGCCACCGGGCGCGCTGTTCGGGGTCGCCGACAAGCCCGGCATGACCGTCGCCTGCGTCAATCCCGCCCGCCCCGGCGCGACCGGCTGGGTGCCGCTCGACAGCTATTGGTACGCACGCTCGTCGCTGCCGGTCCCCGGCGGCCCGATCGTCTGGTCGTCCGAAGGCGACCCGCCATCGCCGTTCCTGCGCACCCCAGGTCTGGTCTCGGCGCGCTGCGTCAACGATGGCCCGCGCGGCTATCTGTCGATCCGCACCAACGCCGACCCCAGGGACAAGCGCACCGACCGTGTCGGCGGTGAAGTTGGCGCGCTCGGCTTTTTCCTTCCCGGATGGGGCATGCACCTGAATGACTTGAACGAAGCTCAGGGCGACCTCCTGCGGCAGATTTCCGCGCTAAACGGCGCGCCGACCGCCGTGCGGGGCCAACCGCATTGAACGGGCTTGCCGTCGGAGTCAGGGGGTGGTTAAGCGACAGGTGATGGAGCCCTCTCCTCTCGACCAACCCTATCGCGGCGGCTTTGTCGGCAAGGAGCATCGCTTCGCGCTGACCGTTTATTTCGAGGATACCGACACCGCGGGGATCGTCTATTACGCCAATTATCTCAAATATATGGAGCGGGCGCGGTCGGACTTTTTGCGCGCCGTCGGGGTTGACCAGCGCGGCGCGATCGAAGCTGGCGAGGGAGTTTATGCGGTCGCCGAGGTGGCGATCCGTTATCTCGGTTCGGCACGGCTGGGGGATGATCTCCTCATCCTGTCGTCGGTTGAGGCGGTTCGAGCCGCTTCGGTGGTTATTCATCAACAAGTCATGCGCGGCCTCCAAAAATTGACGGACGCGCGGGTGACCGCCGCTTTCCTGACCCTCGACGGCCGGCCCCGGCGCCAGCCGCGTAAGTGGGTCGAGCGGTTCGAGCAATTTCGATTGAGCGAGATTTGATGCCCGACGTTGCCGCCACCGCCGACATGATGTCGCCGCTCAACCTGTTCCTTGAGGCCGACATCGTCGTCAAGCTGGTGATGCTGGGACTCCTGGCGGCCAGCGTTTGGACCTGGGCGATCATTTTCACCCATTCGATCCGGCTCAGGCGAATCAACCGCAAGACCGAGGCCTTCGAGCGCGACTTTTGGGCGGCGAGCGACATCGACGCCTTCCACGCCAAGCGAGGCGAGGAGAAATTGCCGAGCGCGGCGGTGATGTCGGCGGCGCTTGACGAGTGGCGGCGCTCGACCCGCGCCAAGGCGGTCGACCGGGCCGGCACCCGCGAACGGCTCGCGAGCCGGATGAATGCCGCCGTCGCGACCGAGCTCGACCGGTTGGGCGACCGCCTCAATATTCTCGCCACGGTCGGATCGGTTGCACCGTTCGTCGGGCTGTTCGGCACGGTATGGGGCATCATGCGCAGCTTCACCGCCATCGCCGGCGCCAACAACACCTCGCTCGCGGTGGTCGCGCCAGGCATCGCCGAGGCGCTGTTCGCCACCGCCATAGGCCTGTTAGCGGCGATCCCGGCCGTGATTGCCTACAAT
>NZ_JACDDV010000047.1 GCF_013816785.1 Sphingomonas sp.
GGGCTCGGCTCGCGCCCGTCGATGCGCAGTGCCTGCTCGGCCAGCGCCTCCCAGCCGTGCGCGCGTACGTCGTCGACGATCGCGCAGACCGCCTCGCGCAGCGCGGCATCGTCGCGCCTGCGCGGCCGGGCTAACGCGTCGGCGCGCACCGATGGGTCGGACCAGTTGTAGCGCATCACATCATCATCTTTTCGATCGGCATGACGAGGATTGCTGACGCCCCGGCCGCCTTGAGTCGCTCAAGCGTTTCCCAGAACACCGATTCCTGACACACCGCTTGGACCGCGACATGGCCGGGCCGGCCGATCAGCGGCACGACCGTCGGGGCGTCGGCGCCGGGCAGGATTTCGCTGATCGCGGGGAGTGCCGCTTCGGGCGCGTTGAGAACGATATATTTGCTTTCTGACGTGGCGATTACGCCGTCGATGCGGGTCAGCAGCGCGTCCGCGTTTGCGCGGTGCGGACTGTCGATCGGGTTCAGCGTTCGCACCAGCACCGCCTCGCTATCGAACACGTCGGCCACCGGCGCGAGTCCGTTCGCTTCCAGTGTCGCGCCGGTCGAGACCAGGTCGCAGACGAATCGAGCGATCCCCAGTCGCGGCGCAAGCTCGACCGCGCCGCGCATGGTTACGATCTCAGCGGCGAGCCCGTGTCTGTCGAGGAACCGCGCGAGAAGGCGGGGATAGCTGGTGGCGATCCGCTGTCCGTCCAGCATCTTGAGCTGGAACAAGTTGAGCGCTTCGGGCGCGGCGATCTTCAGGCTGCACCGCCCGAACCCCAACCGGGTGACTTCCTCGATCCGCCGTTCGGGCAGGCCGAGCGAATATTCCTCGAGCACATTCTGCCCGACGATGCCCAGCTCGCAGACGCCGTCTGCGACGAACGTCGGGATATCGTCGTCTCGCACGAACATAAGGTCCAGCGGGAAATTCTCGGCGCGCGCGGCAAGGTTATTCTTGCCGCTTTCGCTGAGGCGCAGGCCGGCATCCTTCAGCAGCTGGCGCGACCGGTCCGACAGGCGGCCCGATTTCTGCACGGCCATGTGTAGGCGGTTACGATCAGGGCTCATCGCCTGGCCGTCACGCGGTCGAGCAAAAGCCGGTAGCCGCCATTATTCTCCTGGCGGAGGAAGCGAGCGACCCGGACGATGGTGGTGGTACTGACGCCGGTGGCCTCGTGGATCTCGCGATAGGTAAGCTCGCCCACGTCGAGCAGCTTGGCGACGTGCCAGCGTTCCGCGAGCGAGTGAATCTCGGCCGGTGTGCACAGGTCAGCAAGTAACGCCCTCGCGTCACCCTTCTCCTTGAGCTGGACGAGGGCCTCGGCGAGTTCGTCGGCAAGCGCCGCACGTGCGTCTGAAAGGGTCTGCTTGGGGCTCACAATTGTTCCAACGTATTAAAACGATGAAACAGATCGCTATCCCCAATTGGTTGGTTGAGCAAGGGTAGAAACGCCGAAAGGCTTAATTTGAAGAGGCTACGACCAGGCAAGCTATGCTCGGGTCAGCGGCCGCGAAGTGCGATGGGCGGCGGCGCGCTTCTGATCCTTACCGCGGCTGTTTAGGTTGTGGCACGGCGACACCGCTGCTGACGGGACATACAAAATCGATTGCCCCTTCAGTGAGTGGGCGTTGCGGCACCCAACCGCCTGACGTCCGCTTTGGATAAATCCTTGGACGGGCCGAGGGTCCGCAATGGGCGCTTGTCTGCCTTTCGGGGGTGACGTGCGCTTAGTACGGAGGCATCTTCTGCGAGCGCCAGTATTTTCCGACCGGCGTTCGCGATCTGACGGATACGGTCCGCCCTGTTGCCGCCGCGCACGATGGCGATCGGACTCGCCTCTTCCATGATAATGCCGGCGGCGGTGCAGAGCTGTTCAATCAGGTCGGTGTCCATTCCAGCCTCCTGAGAGACGACTGAGCCATGGCCCGGCGCACAAGTCGACCGCCAGCTTTCAGCCTTCTTTCGACTGGACTTCGGTTGCAGACCGAGCAGTAGTGGACACCGAGCCGCGGGCGCATTCGCCCGGCCGCTCCGCCCCGCTCGCCACGGCATCGGGGCCTCGGGTCGTGCGGCCCGAGATTCCCTCGGGCTTTCCTAAAGGAGCCCGACCATGACCGATGAGATTCTTCCCGACGCGGTGGTGTCAACCGCCCGTCCAACCAAGACTGTGATCGTCACAAAGCTGCTGTCGCGGCCGCGTGGTGCATCGCTTGGTGATATCACCAGTGTGACCGGCTGGCAGGCGCACAGCATCCGCGCCTTCCTGACCGGATTGCGCAAGAAGGGTGTGTCGCTCGAACGCGAGCAAAGAAAAGACGGCGCAACCTTCTATCGTATCAGCAAGGGCAAGCCGGCCGCCGTTGCAACGGCAGGCACCGATGAGTGAGCTCGACCGTCAATTGGCAGCGCTACCGATGATGTCGCCGACCGAGCTCAGGCAAGAGTGGCGTCGGGTCCTGAAAGGCCCGGCGCCATCAATCACGCCCGACCTGCTGCGGCGCGGCATTGCCTATCGACTGCAGGAAACAGTGCACGGCGCACTGGCCACCGGTGCAGCGCGTGAGTTGGACCAGCTTGCCCGACGCATCGCCCGCGGCGACACACCCCTCCCCGCTTCCACAATTAGGCTGAAGCCCGGAAGCCGGTTGTTGCGGACATGGCGCAACAAGACCTACGTTGTGCTCGTCGGAGACAGCGGATACATCTACGACAACCGGCTGTTCGCATCGCTCAGTATCATTGCGCGGGAAATCACCGGCACGGCCTGGTCGGGACCGAGGTTCTTCGGGCTATTGTCGAAGAGAGCCACGAGTGAGCTTGCCAATGGCTAACGTCACTCGCTGCGCAATCTACACCCGCAAATCGACCGAGGAGGGACTGGAGCAGGAGTTCAACAGCCTCGACGCTCAGCGCGAGGCGTGCGCCGCTTACATCCTAAGCCAGAAGCACGAAGGCTGGACGGCGCTTCCCGATCTGTACGACGATGGCGGATTCTCCGGCGGCAACACGCAACGACCGGGGCTGGTCCAGCTCATGGCAGATGTTGCCGCTGGGAAGGTCGACGTCATCGTCGTCTACAAGGTCGACCGACTGACCCGCAGCCTCGCTGACTTCGCCAAGATCGTCGACGTGCTCGATGCAAAGGGTGCGAGCTTCGTCTCGGTGACGCAGGCGTTCAACACAACCACGAGCATGGGCCGACTGACACTCAACGTGCTGCTGTCGTTCGCGCAATTCGAACGTGAAGTCACGGGCGAGCGCATTAGAGACAAGATTGCGGCGTCAAAGCGCAAGGGGATGTGGATGGGTGGACCGGTGGCGCTCGGCTACGAGGTTGTCGATCGCAAACTCGTCGTGAACCAAGAAGAAGCCAAGACCGTCCGCCACATCATGCGGAGCTATCTTGATCTTGGCTCGATTGCGTTGCTTGTCGAGCGTCTCAAGTGCGAGGGTCTGCGCACCAAGACGAAGCAGTTACGCACCGGCAAGGTCAGCGGCGGCGTATCCTATTGCAAGGGCGGGTTGGCTCACCTGCTCCGCAACTGCGTCTATATCGGCGAGGTCAGACACGGCGCCGCACGTTATCCCGGCGAGCATGATGCAATCGTCGATCGCGACCTCTGGGACCGCGTCCAGGCCGCCCTCAGCGATAAGGCACCCGCGCGTCAGCGTCGCGCAAACATCCAGCACCCAAGCCTCCTCGCTGGGCTCGCTTATGATGGTCATTCCCGACGCATGACCCCGAGCCATGCGGTCAAGAGCGCGAAGCGGTATCGCTATTATATTACCCAATCGGTGGGGCCCGATTGCCCGCCCGCCTGGCGCGTGCCCGCCCACGACCTTGAGCAGCTGGTGATCGCACGGCTCTGCCGGCATTTGTCCGAGGAGTCACAAGTCCAGGCCACGATCGCCGAGATGGATGAACGCCGGACTGCGGCTGTTCAAAAGGTAGAGGAGCTACTCGAAGCACCCGAGTATGAAAGAGCTGCCCTTGTCGCAGCGTTGGTCGAGCGCATCGATATCCACCGCGATCGGGTCGAGCTGCACATGCACGAAGGTATCGCGATTGACGCAGTTGCAACGTTGGTCCGATCCGGACGTCAGACCCGCCTGGTGCAGCCTGGGCTTCAGTCCGAGCGCGCCGCGCGGCGGGACGAAGGTTTGGTCAGGCTGGTAGCCAGCGCTCACGCTGCACGCATGGCGGTCGCCGGTGCAGGCGATCGACCGCTTGTGGAGGTCGCTGCGGAACAGGGGTTCACGCTGCACTACTTTTCTCAACTCGCTCGGCTTGGCAGTCTGGCTCCTGATATCGTCAGCGCTATCCTTGAAGGGCGGCAGCCTCCAGCGCTTACGCGCACGCGCCTTGCGCGGACCAAGGCGCTGCCGGTGGACTGGCCGACGCAGCGTCAGATGTTCGGGTTCGCCTGAACTTATGGTGGTAGTGCATCGCCGATGATGTGCAGCATCCAAGCAACGCATCCGGGGGCCACATTATCGAGGGACTGAGAAACAGCCGCGGAAGACGTCGACAAATGGCAGACTTACGTCTCTGCCGCCCCCGCATGCCTTTTCATGGACTCCAGGAAGTCGCAGAACCGCGCCTCTCCGTGATCACTTGAAGGAATTATCCTTCTATATCAGAGACTTAGGACTGGGTGGTGCCACGTACAGGACTCGAACCTCTGACACCCGATGTGCATCATGATGCGCAGCTTATCTGCAACGCATCCGGGGGCCACCTTTTGGGCACTCTGAGAAGCGGCCTCGATTGACGGGCCAATCTCTACCGGAATCGTCTCTGTCGCCCCCGACGCGCGTTTCAGGTCACGTAGAAAGTCGCAATACTGCGCCATTTCTAGCGCTCAATCTGGAAAAAGTCTATTAGTCTCAGACACTTAGGACTGGGTGGTGCCGCCTACAGGACTCGAACCTGTGACCCCCGCATTACGAATGCGATGCTCTACCAACTGAGCTAAGGCGGCATGGCCGTGGCGGACCGTGCGAGCAAGCGCCCCTACACGCACCGCTTGCGCTGGGCAAGCATTCGCCTGCCGCCTGCCGCCTGCCGCCTGCCGCACTGGAGTCGCCCAACGAATATGCTTAACGGTTTCGCAACGGTTTGAGGTGAAAAGTGCCCATAGTGGAATTTTTGCGGGGCTTCGAGGCGTGGACAGCTATTCCGATCATCCAGGCGAGTATGATGCGCCAGCCGTTGCGTCGGCGGCCGACATCGCCGACGCCATCGGGACCGACGAGCGGCGGATGCATGTTCGCGCCTATAATTATTGGTGCTCGCTGCTCGACGGGCGCGACTATCCGTCGATCGAGGATCTCGAGCCCGGCAACATCCACGACTTCGGGCCGCATTCGGTACTGCTCGATTTCACCGAAGGCGGGGCCAATCCGGCAACGCCCTATATCGGCACCGCGATCCGCGAAGAGTGCGCGCTAGACGACAACGTCAAGTCGATCGACGACGTTCCGAGCCGCTCGCTGCTGTCGCGGCTGACCGACCATTATTTGCAGATTATCGCCAACCGCGCGCCGGTCGGCTTTGAAGCCGAGTTCGTCAACCAGCGCGGTCGAGCGATCTGCTATCGCGGCATCCTGATGCCGTTTAGCTCGGACGGCGACACGATCGATTTCATCTACGGCGTGATCAACTGGAAGGACGTCGGCGGTGCGGATGAAGTGCCGCAAGTCCTGATCCCCGCGCTGGTCCCCTTGGCGCCCGAGCCGGTCGCCGAGGAAGAGCATCCGTTCGCACTGGACCAGGCGATCGAGGCCGGTGCGCCGCACCTTAGCTGGGAGGATGGCCCGCTCGCCGATGCCGATACGGCCGACGACCAAGAAATCGCGCCGGAGCTCGACGGCGACGCTGGCCTCGCCGACCGGCTGTGCGCCGCGCGGGAAAGCGCGGAAATTTGCAAGGCCGCCAACGGCCGCAGCCGCGCGGCGCTCTACCGCGCCCTTGCCATGGCCTATGATTTCGCGGTCGCTACCAGGCGCGTGCCCGACGATTATGCCGAAATGCTCGACGACGCCGGCGTCAAGGCGCAGGCGCGCGCGCCGATGACGCCAATCGTCAAGCTCGTGTTCGGCATCGATTACGACAAGACCCGCCTGACCGAATTTGCAGCGGCGCTCAGCCACGCCGAGCGGCACGGCATCGATTTTGGCCAGTTCGAAGCCTTTCTCGAATCCGCGAACGGCGGTCTCAAGGGATTGGTGGCCGCAGAACGCCAGGCTCGCCGTCCCCACAAGCCGGTCGAAGACAATGCCGCTGTGGCGAGAGCCAAGTTGCGCGTGTCCAGCCCGCTGGCGCTCGCCGACCTGCCGACCAACCAGGAATTCGCTCTGGTCCTGACCCGCCGCAACGCCGCCGGCGTTCACGAAGTGGTCGAACTGGTCGCCGACGCTGCCCTGCTCGAGAGCGCCTTGCGCCGCTCGGCGCGCTAGCGAACCGCCTCCGACTGTTGCCTAAAAGAGCGCACGGGCCTAGGCCCCCGCGCATCGCCAGGCATGCGGAGCAAATCGGGATTATGACGGCCACCAAGCGCGCGGAATCGGCAACCCTGGACAGGTTGCAGGAAGCGCTTCTGGGCAATGCTCTCCTGGGCGAATTGGACGGCTTCACGCCGGACCAGCAAGTCGAGGCGGCGCGCTTCATCCATCAGGTCGCCGCGACGCGTCGCCCAGGCGAATTGGCGATCGAGGTCGAATCGACCGGGGGCGAAGCAGGGCGTCGCCGCATGCGCATCGCGATCGTCAACGACGACATGCCGTTTCTGGTAGATTCGGTCGCCAACGCCATCGCCGCGCGGCACCTCACCATCCATCGCCTGCTTCACCCGGTGGTCTGTGTCGATCGTGATGACAAAGGTCGATTGATCGACATCGGCGCGTTGTGCACCGACAAAAACCATCGCGAATCGATGATGTACGTCGAACTCGATCGCGCTGACGCGCGCGGGCGCCGCAGTCTTGCCGACGATTTGCGAGTGGTCCTGACCGATGTGCGTGTCTCGGTTCGCGACTGGCGCAAACTCCAGGAACAGATGCACGCCGACGCTGCCTTGATCGATGACTCTGAAGGGGCCGCGCTGCTCAACTGGTTCGCCGACGGCGCGATGACCCTGCTCGGCTATCAAGTCGAGCGCCCCGGCGAGGAACCGTCCAATACGCTCGGTTTCCTTTCAATTCCGGGTGCGCCAACCGACAAGGGCGGCAGCATCGGCGCGATCCGCTATTTCGAAAAAGGCGGATCGGTGCCGCTGATCGCCAAGGCGGAGCGGATCTCGACCGTTCACCGGCGCGTGCCGCTCGACCTGGTCGTCGTGCCGATCCGGGAAGGTCGGAAGATTACCGGGATCGGCGTCCATGCCGGCCTGTGGACCAGCCAGGCGCTGATCCTTCCCACCGAGGAAGTGCCTGTCCTGCGCCGACGGCTTGCGGAGCTCGACCAAGCTTTCGGATTTGACCCCGGCGGCCACAGCGGCAAGGCGCTGCGCCATGCCGTGGCCTCGGTACCGCGAGATCTGCTAATCAACCTCAGCCCCCAAAGCGGCCGCGACTTGGTCACGATGGCCATGTCGCTGGCCGACCGCCCGCGCTCGGCGCTGCTGCTGCTGCGCAGCATCCTCAAGGGTCATTTGTTCGCCTTCGTGTGGCTGCCACGCGACGAACTCAACACCCGCCGCCGGATCGACATCGGGCGGATGCTGGAAGAAGCTACGGGCCGCGACGTGACCAGCTGGTCGGTCGAGCTCGGCGAAGGCGATCTTGCACTGATCCGATACACGCTCGACATTGAAAGCGACGCCCCAACGCCCAACGTCACCGACCTGAACCGCAAGCTCGATGCAATGGTCCGAGGCTGGGGCCCCAATGTCGAAGAGTCACTGATCGACCTGGTCGGGCTGGGCCGCGCGACCCGGCTTGCGCTTGGCTATGTCGGCGAATTTCACGAGGATTATCGCGCGCGCACCGGCCCTGCCGAGGCGGCGGCCGACATCGTCCGTCTCGACCGGTTGCACGATGACCGGCAACGGGACGCGCGCTTTTATCGCGATACGGACGGGCAAAATGCGCGGCTCCGCCTGAAAATCTATCGCCGAGGGGGTCTTATTCCCTTGTCCGATGCGGTCCCGGTGCTCGAGAATTTCGGCTTCCGAGTGCTCGAAGAGGTTCCGACCGAACTCGACGGGGCATCGCGCGGGCACATTCACGACTGTTTGCTGGAAATGTCGGCAGATACGTCGATCGACGATGTTTTTGCCCGGGCGCCCATGATCGAGAAAGCGATCGGCGACGTGCTCGGCGGGCAGGCCGAGAATGACGCATTCAATCAGCTGGTGTTGTTCGCCGGTCTGGAGACCAGCGCGGTGGTCTGGCTGCGCGCCTGGTTCCGCTATCTGCGCCAAACCGGCGTGGCCTATGGCTTGGCGACGGTCGTAGACGCGCTGAGACGCGCCCCGGCCGCGACCAAGGCTCTGATCCGGCTGTTCGGCGCGGCTCACGATCCGACGGCGAACGGCGGGCGAAAGGCCGCGATCGCCGACCAATCAAGGTCATTCGACCAAGCCTTGGTCGAGGTGCGCGGAATCGACGACGACCGCATCCTGCGCCTGATGCGCGCGGTCGTCGGCGCCACATTGAGGACTAACGCTTTCGCTCCTGCGGCTGCCGAAGCTCTCGCCTTCAAGATTGATTCCAGGCAGATCCCGGGACTGCCCGCGCCGATCCCCTATCGCGAAATCTGGGTCTATTCGCCACGGATCGAGGGGATCCACCTGCGCGGCGGGCCGATCGCTCGGGGCGGCCTTCGCTGGTCCGACCGGCGCGATGACTTCCGCACCGAAATCCTGGGGTTGATGAAAGCCCAGCTGGTTAAGAATGCGGTGATCGTCCCGACCGGCGCCAAGGGCGGCTTCTATCCCAAGCAGTTGCCTTCCCCGGCCGCCGACCGCGATGCGTGGTTGGCCGAGGGAACCGAAAGCTACCGCATCTTCATCCGTTCGCTGCTTTCGGTCACCGACAACATCGTCGAAGACAAGGTCGTCCACCCCGATCAGGTCGTCATCCACGATGACGAGGATCCCTATTTCGTCGTCGCCGCCGACAAGGGCACCGCAGCTTTTTCCGACGTCGCCAACGCCATCGCCCTGGAACGGGGGTTCTGGCTGGGCGATGCGTTCGCCAGCGGCGGGTCGAATGGCTACGACCATAAGGCGATGGGCATCACCGCCAGGGGGGCGTGGATATCGGTCCAGCGCCATTTCCTGGAACAGGGAACCGACGTCCAGCGCAGTTCGATCCGCATCGCCGGCTGCGGCGACATGTCGGGCGATGTGTTCGGCAACGGCATGCTGATGTCCGAATGCCTTCAGCTGGTCGCCGCCTTCGACCACCGCCACATCTTCATCGATCCCGATCCCGACCCGCCGAGGAGCTTTGCCGAACGAAAACGGATGTTCGAGCTGCCGCGGTCAAGCTGGGACGATTACGACCGGAAGGCGCTCTCTAAGGGTGGGATGATCATCCCGCGGAGCCAGAAGTCGATCGACCTGACCCCCCAAGCCTGCGCCGCTCTGGACATCGAGGGGACGGTGAGCGACCCGACGAGCCTGATCACCGCGATACTCAAAAGCCCGGTCGATCTTCTCTGGTTCGGCGGCATCGGCACCTACATTAAGGCGTCGGGCGAGACCCATGCCCAGGTCGGCGATCCCGCCAATGACGCACTGCGCGTCGATGCGCGCGAGGTTCGCGCCAAGGTCATCGGTGAAGGCGCCAACCTGGCCATCAACCAGGCCGGGCGGATCGAGTTTGCGATGAACGGTGGACGGATCAACACCGACTTCATCGACAATTCGGCCGGCGTCGATTGTTCGGACAATGAGGTCAACATCAAGATTCCGCTCAACCGCGAAATGCGCGAGGGGCGTCTGGAAGAGGGCAAGCGCAACATTTTGCTGGCGCGGATGACCGACGAAGTCAGCGATTTGGTGCTCGAGGATAATCGGCTGCAGACCCTGGCCCTGTCGATTGCCGAGGCGCGCGGGCCAGCCGGCCTGCCCGGCTTCGTCCGCACGATCGAAATGCTTGAGGCCTCCGGACGGCTCGATCGCAGGGTCGAAGGGCTGGAAAGCAGCGATGCCCTCCTGCGCCGGGGACTCGACGGTCGCGGGCTGACGCGGCCCGAATTGGCGGTGGTGCTGTCGATGTCGAAGCTGATGCTTCAGTCCGCGGCCGAGGAATTGAAGCTGGCCGACGACCCGACAATGGATGCCGAGTTGATGGAGGCCTTCCCCGCGCCGATGCGCAAGCTGCACGCCGACGCTCTCCGCGTCCATCGCCTGCGCCACCAGATTATCGCCACGAAGATCGCCAACCGCCTCGTCAACCGACTGGGCCCGAGCGTCGCGCTCGACATGACTGAAGAGGAAGGCGTCAGCCTGCCGCAGGTTGTGACTGCGTTCCTGGTTACCGAGCGACTGCTCGACCTGAAGGTGTTGTGGGCGCGGATCGAGGATGCCAAGATCAGCGAGCAAGTGCGGATCGAGTTATTTGCGGCGGCCGCCAAGACCATTCGCCTCCACCTCAGCGACGTCATCCGGGCCGCGGGTGGCGAAACCGGCGTCGCGGCCTTGAGCGAACTGCTTCGACCCGGGCTCGACAAGGTATCGGCGAAAACGTCGGGTCTCATCCGCGACGAGGTTCGCGGCGAAGCGATGGCGCGGCGCGTGCGGCTTGAAAAGCTCGGCGCCTCCGCGGAGATCGTCGATGCGTTGATCTGCCTCTATGAGCTTGACGGCGTGTTCGGCATTTCCGCGCTCGGCGCGCGCAAGGGTCTCGACGAACTCGCCGTGACGCGGGCCTATACTCGGCTTGGCGAAGTGCTTGGCATCGACTGGGCGCATCAGCAGGTCGCGAGCTTCGTGCCGTCGGACCATTGGGAGCGGCTGCTGACTGCCGGTCTGTCGCGCGACTTCGAGCAGTTGCGAATCGACTTCCTGAACCGGGTCCGCGGCGAAGATCCCGACGAGAGCGTCGAGCGCTGGGTCGACCGCAATCCCAAGCGCATCGCCCAGTTCCGCGCGCTGATCGACCGTGCGAAATTGTCGGGCGCGACCAGTTCCGCGATGCTGGCTCAGATCGCCAGCCAAGCCCGAGTCCTTCTGTCCCGATGAAACGCGCCGCCGTCCTCGTTCCCGCCCCGGATTTCGTGGAAGAATGGGATTGGGCCTATGACGTCGAGGCCGACGCCCTGCGGCGCGGCGGATTTGAGGTCGAGGCGCGGCCGTGGACGGAGCCGGGCGATCTATCCGGCTTCGACGTTGTCCTACCGCTGGTCGTCTGGGGCTACCATCTCGATCCGCCGCGTTGGCATGCGCTGCTCGACCGGCTTGAGCGAGAGGCAGCCGTCACCCTCAACCCGATTCCGCTGCTGCGCTGGAACAGCGACAAGCGCTATCTCGCAGAACTAAGCCGCGTCGGCGTATCGACCGTTCCGATGCGATTGGTCGAGGCAATCGACGAAGCCGCTCTCAACGCTGCGCGCGCTGAGTTCGGCGATATGCTGGTCATCAAGCCGCCGGTGTCCGCGGCGGCCGACGGCACGCACCGGCTCGCCGCCGCCGATCCGCTACCCGAAGAGGCGCGCGGCAAAGCGATGTTGGTCCAACCCTATCTCGCTACGGTCGCTTCCGAAGGCGAATATTCGATCATGCTGTTCGGCGGAACGTTTAGCCACGCCATCGTCAAACGACCCAAAGCGGGCGATTATCGCGTCCAGCCCCATCTCGGCGGTCGCGAGGAAAAATGCGTCGCCCCGGAGGGCGCGGTCGATCTCGCCAAGGCCGCGCTGGCCGCCGCGCCGGTCGAAGCGGCCTATGCCCGCGTCGACCTGGTCCGGCTGCCCGATGGCCGGCTGGCAGTCATGGAGCTGGAACTGATCGAGCCCTCGCTGTGGCTCCAGCACGCCCCTGACCAAGGGGCGTCATTCGCCGCCGCGATTGCCCAGCGCGCGCAACAATAGCCACTGACGAATGGTCGAGGTCAGGTTGGGCGGCGGCACGCTGTCGAGCCGATCTGCATCGATCCGCGCGATAAGCGCGTTGAGCGGCAAGCCCATGTCGGTCGCCACCTCTTCAAGCGCGCTCCAGAACAGGGGCTCGAGGCTGATCGACGTTTCATGCCCGGCGATCGTCACCGACCTTTTGGTGGGAACGCCAAACGCCATCAATACATGTGCTGCCCGCCGTTGATCGACAGCGTCGAACCGGTCACGAAGCCGGCATTTTCGTCGACCAGGAAAGCTACCCCACGGGCAATTTCGTCGGCCTTGCCAAGGCGGTTGACGGGAATTTTGGCTATTATCTTGCCGAGCACTTCGTGCGGAACCGCCGCGACCATGTCGGTATCGATGTAGCCCGGCGCGATGGCGTTGACGGTAACCCCGCTACGCGCGCCCTCCTGCGCCAACGCCTTGGTGAAGCCGTGGATACCCGATTTGGCCGCAGCGTAGTTAACCTGGCCGTACTGCCCCGCCTGGCCGTTGATCGATCCAATGTTGACGATCCGGCCATAGCCGCGCCCTTGCATTCCTTCGAACACGGCCTTGGCCATGTTGAAGCAGCCGCCGAGATTGGTGTCGATCACCTCCTGCCACTTTTGGTGATCCATTCGCTTCATGGTTGTGTCGCGGGTAATGCCGGCGTTGTTGACCAGCACGTCGACGGGGCCGAGATCGGCCTCGATCTGCCCGACGCCGTCTATGCACGCCTGGTGATCGGCGACATCGAATTTATAGATTTGGATGCCCGTCCGCTGGCTGAATGAGCGCGCGCGGTCATCGTTGCCGGCATAGGTTGCCGCGACCTTCATGCCCAAATCGCTGAGCGCGATGCTAATCGCCTCGCCGATCCCGCGCGTGCCGCCGGTGACGATTGCCACTCGTGCCATATTCTCTCTCCTGGGTTTTGCCGGCTGGACTAGGCCGAAGGCCACCATCCGGCAAGTTCGCGGCGGATCAACGCGTCGAGCATCGTCATCCCCTCGTCACTATCATTGAGGCAATCGAGGCGCGCAAAATGCGTGCCGCCCGCTGCCATAAAATCGGCGCGGCCGCGAATGCCCAGTTCCTCGATCGTCTCCAGGCAGTCGGCCGAAAAGCCCGGGGCAGCGATCACAATCTTGCGCACGCCTTCGCCCGGGTAGGCCTTGAGCACCACATCGGTCGCTGGCTCTAGCCACTTGGCCCGCCCAAAGCGCGACTGGAAGGCGACATCGATATCGCGCCCCATCGCTTCGCCGAGCAACCGCGCGGTCTTGCGGCAATGGCAATGATAGGGATCGCCCAACTCGAGCGTCCGCTGCGGCATGCCGTGGAAGCTGAGCAGCAGTCGCTCGGGCGAAAAGTCGAGCGTGGCCAATTGTCGCTCCAAATCGGCCTTGAGCGCTCCGATGTAGAGCGGATCGTCATGATAGGGAGGCATCGTCCGCAGCGCCGGCTGCCACCGCAGCGCGCCGATTGCCGCGAAGGTCGCGTCCATCGCGCTGGCCGTCGTCGCCGCGCAATATTGCGGATAAAGCGGCGCCGCCAGGAGGCGCGTCGCACCCGCCTGAAGCAGCCGCTCGATCGCGTCGGCAATGCCCGGATTGCCATAGCGCATCGCCCACTCGACCAGCACGCCGTCGCCGAGCCGCGCCTGCAACGCTTTGGCTTGGCGGGCGGTGATCGCGGCGAGCGGCGATCCCTCCTTCGTCCACACCTGGCGGTAAGCATGCGCGCTCTTTTTCGGTCGCGTGCGCAAGATGATTCCATGGAGAATTGGGGCCCACACCAGGCGGGGGATCTCGATCACCCGCCGGTCCGACAGGAACTCCGCCAGGTACCTGCGCACCGCTCCAGCTTCGGGCGCGTCGGGCGTGCCGAGGTTGATCAACAGCACGCCGACCCGGGGCGTCGGTATCGCGGGATGGTTGGGCGGCGATATCATGCAACCGCCATCGGGTCGAACGGCAGCGAACGCAATCTCTTGCCCGAAACCGCGGCAATTGCGTTAGCGACGGCGGGTGCCAACACTGCCATGCCGAGCGAGCTGATTCCGCCCGGCGCTTCACCGCTATGAAGCAGCTCGACCTCGATCTCGGGCACCTCGTGCAATCGCTCGAATCCACGGCCGCGCAACGGTGTCGCGCGCGGCATTCCCGCGGCAAATTCGGGCGCTGGGACGCTCGCGGCGGCCAGCGCGGCGATCAGGCCGCCTTCGACCTGCTGCCGAACCAAGTCCGGATTCACGATCCGCCCGGCGTCGACCGCGGCGGTCATCTTGCCGACCTTGATACGCTGATTGGCGCCAATGCTCGCGTTGACCATCAGCCCGACGTGACTCCCGTCGAGCGAGGCGCAGGCCAAGCCCATGCTGCTGCCCGGCGCACCGCCGTCCCAGCCGCCGATCGCCGCGGCGGTGGTCACCGCCCGCGCCAGCCGCGGCGCCCCGCCCAACATGCCGATGCGATAGGCGAGCGGCTCGGCGCCCAGGGCGCGCGCCATTTCGTCGACGAAGCTCTCGGTTAGAAAGGTCATCATCGCCGCATCGCCGCCGCGCATATAGCCTACACGGATGGGCAAATCGGCGGAAACTGCGTCGATGCGGATTGCCGGTATACCGTAGGACGGCACCGCGCCGCGCGGCGCGAATGCCGGCGCGCCCTTGCCCAGCGCCCGTGCCAACGACGCCTCGAGCCCGGCCATTCCGACCAGCCGCGCGCTCCAGGCCGCGATTGTCCCGTCGGGCGCGGGCAATGCCGCCAACCGCGCCAACAAGGGTGGGCGCACCGGATCCTGGGTCTGCGCGGTCGCCGGGGGCAGCGCCAGGCTGACCGGCCGCCCGGATACCTTGGCCAGCTCGACTGCGATGGCCACCGCCTCGATCTCGACCGCGCGGCCCGACCCGTCGCCGACCGGCATCGGATAGAGCGTAACTTCGCGTTCACCCAGGCCTGCCGCCTTGGCCGCCGCACGCCGCGCCAGGTCAGGGGCTTGAGTCCCAGTCCATATTTCGAGCCGATCGCCGCTGAACCGAGCCACCGCCGCCGGCGCTTCAAGGGAATGGTGCGGCGTCGCGGCGATGGCATAGGTCGCCGCCAGCGGGCGCGAGCCTTGGGTAGCCTTGTCATAGTCGCCGCGCTCGAACAGCCGCTTCGCGCTGCCCCCATCGAGCAACTCGGCCAGCCGCGCATCGATCTCGGTCGTTCCCGCATGCGCCGGCCCATTGAATATCGGCTCGGACCGCTGCAACGCCCGGTCCGCCGCCCACCAACTCTGCCCAATCGCCGCGATCCAGTTTTCCCGCACGACCAGATCGATTAGCCCTGCCTGCCTCCTGGCCGCGCCGCGCGAAAAGCCGTTGAGCCGTCCGCCTGGCGGTGCCATCCGCACCGAGGCGAAGACCATTCGCGGCAGGCGCACGTCGGCGGCGAAGCGCAGGCCGCCGTCGCTCTTGGCCGGCAGGTCGAGCCGAGGCAGCCCCTCGCCGACCAGCTTGCCGGCGCCCGCGGACCGCAATGTCGGATGTTCGGGCGGCGATAGCCCCGCCGCGTCCGCCGATACATCGCCGAACCGCAATTGCTTGCCCTCGTGGAGGACGAACCCGCCATCGGTATCGCATTCCGCGGCACTCACCCCCCAGCGAGCCGCAGCGGCGGCGCAAAGCATTGACCGCGCGATCGCCGCCGCTTCGCGCAGCGGCATCTCGAAGGCGCGGATCGAACTGGCGCCCGCCGTCACCCGTGTCGTCACCCGATAATCGCGCGCAACCAGTCGATTGGCATAAATCCCAGAATGGGGCGCGGGTTCGACCCCCATCGCCTCCCACGCCGCGCCTAGTTCGTCGGCGGCGACTTGCGCTAGGCCGGTCCAGATCCCCTGCCCGACTTCGACCTGCGGAACCGCCAGCGTCACCCGACCATCGGTCGCGATCCTGAGATAGGGGCCAAACACGCCTTCGCGCGGGCCTGGACGGAGAGGCGTTCCTTCGCGGCGAGGCCAGGCGACGAAGGCGACCACCAGTCCAACCCCGGCGCCGCCGCCGATCAACAGGGTACGGCGGTCGAGTGATACTCCCGGAAGCTTCATCGTCAGCCGGCGAATTTCAGCTTGAGCGCGACGCGGTCGATCTTGCCGGTCCCAAGCCGCGGCAAGGGCTCTTCGGAAAAGCTCATCCGCGCCGGGATCTTGAACGCCGCCAGCCGCCCGTCGAGGAATACACGCAGATCTTGCTCGCTGAGCGTGCATCCTTCGCGCCGGTGGAGCACGGCTATCGGCACTTCACCCAGCCGCTCGTCGGGCGCAGCGAACACTGCTGCCTCGGCGATGCCTTCGCAGCCGTACAGCGCCGCTTCGACCTCGGCCGCAGAGATATTCTCGCCCCCGCGGATGATGATGTCCTTCTTCCGGTCGACGATGAACAAATACCCATCATCGTCGAGGTAGCCGATGTCGCCGGTCTTCATGTAGCCGTCGGGAGTGAAGGCGGCTGCGGTCGCTTCGGCGTCGTTCCAATAGCCCTTGATGTTGGCCGCCGAGCGAATCGCGATCTCGCCGCTCTGGTTGGGTCCTAATTGGGCATCGGCAGCACTGAGAATCACGACCTCGACCAGCGGCAGCGCGCGCCCGGTCGAGGCCGGCTTGGCGGTGTAGTTGCCCCAATAATTGCCGCAACCGACGGCATTGGTTTCGGTCAGACCATAGCCCAGCGCGGGTTGCGAATTGGGAAAGGCATGACGCAGCCGCTCGACATGCGCGACCGGGCGCGGCGCCCCGCCGCCGGTAATGTCGGTCAGGGTCGACAGATCATAATTGTCCCGGTCGGGGTGATTCATCAACTCCAGGCTCATCGTCGGGACGCCGACGAAATAGGTCACCTTCTCGCGCTCGATCAGGCGCAGCGCTTCGCCCGCGTCCCACTTGGGCATCAGGATCATGCCGCGGCCGATGACGAAGCTGTTGAGCAGCAGGGGCACTTCGCCCGTGACATGGAACAGGGGCACGCCGACCAAAGTGCGCGGCGGATTGACCGGGGGGCGCCCCTCCGACTGTAGAATGCGGAGAAGGGTCAGGATGCTGGCCGCATA
>NZ_JACDDV010000048.1 GCF_013816785.1 Sphingomonas sp.
GGGGGCGGGGGCGGGGCCGAACACGGCCATATGTTCGACGCGAGGGGCGGCATGGCCGATGCGCCGCGCGACCGCCTCGGCCTCGGCCTTGTCCTCGGCGGAGATGATGATCGCCGCCAGCCGCCCGAACGGCGGCATTGCCGCCTCGCGCCGCGCCTCGGTCTCGGCGGCGTAGAAGCCGGGGCCGTCGCCCGCTACCAGCGCGGCGATCACCGGCGCTTCCGGATCGTGGCTCTGGACCAGAACGCGGCCCGGCTTGTCGCCGCGCCCGGCGCGACCGGCGACCTGCTGGATCTGCTGGAAGCTGCGCTCGGCAGCGCGCAGGTCACCGCCTTGAAGGCCTAGGTCGGCATCGACCACCCCGACCAGCGTCAAATTGGGGAAATGATAGCCCTTGGTCACGAGCTGGGTACCGATGACGATGTCGATTTCCTGCGCCTCCATCCTGGCGACGAACTCGGCGGCGCGGGCTGGGGACCAGATGGTATCGCTGGTGACGATCGCGGTGCGGGCGTCGGGGAATAATGCCGCGACCTCGTCGGCGATGCGCTCGACCCCGGGGCCGCAGGCGACGAGACTATCCTCGTCGCCACACTCGGGGCACAGCCGCGGCGGCGGCATGACATGGCCGCAATGATGGCAGGCGAGGCGGTGCATCAGCCGGTGCTCGACCATCCAGGCGGTGCAATTCGGGCACTGGAACCGGTGGCCGCAGGTGCGGCACAGGGTGAGCGGGGCGAAGCCGCGGCGGTTCAAGAACAGCAGCGACTGCTCGCCCGCAGCAAGGTTGGCTTCCAGCTCGGCGACAAGGCTCGGCGCCAGCCAGCGCCCGCGCGGCGGCGGGTCTTTCGTCAGATCGATCGCGCGGATCGCGGGCATTTCGGCGGCGCCGTGACGCTCGATCAGCAGCAGCTCGCGGTAGCGCCCGATCTCCACCATGTGGCGCGTCTCGATCGCCGGCGTGGCCGAGGCGAGGATCACGGGCACATCCTCGAAATGGCCGCGCATCACCGCCACGTCGCGGGCGTGATATTGCACGCCTTCCTCCTGCTTGAAACTGGGCTCGTGCGCTTCGTCGACGACGATCAGGCCGAGGCGGGCGTAGGGCAGGAACAGCGACGAGCGCGCGCCGACCACAACCCGCGCTTCGCCGCTGGCGATCGCCCGCCAGGCGCGGCGCCGCTGCGACGAACGGAGGTCGGAATGCCACGCCACCGGCTCGCAGCCGAAGCGGGCGGTGAAGCGGGTCAGGAACGGCTCGGTCAGCGCGATTTCGGGGAGGAGGACCAAGACTTGTCGATCCTGCCGGAGCGCCTCGGCGATCGCCTCGAAATAGACTTCGGTCTTGCCCGATCCGGTCACCCCGTCGAGTAGCACCGGATCGAAGCCCTTGCCGATCGCGGCGGTCAGGCTGGAGGCGGCGGCACGCTGCTCGTCATTGAGGGCGGGCGGCGCGAATTCGGGGTCGGGCGCCGGAAAGGGCAGGTCGCCGTCGACCTCGACCCGCTCGAGCGCGCCGGCCTTGACCAGCCCGCGCATCACCGCCTCGCTGACCTCGGCATGTCGTGCGAGCTCGCGCACGGTTCCCTGCCGCCCTTCGAGCGCCGCCAGTGCTTGCTCGCGCTGCGGGGTGAGGCGAGTGGGGGCCTCGCCGGTCGGTCGATACTCGATCATGCTCTTCGGCCCGGACAGGGCCGACGACGATGGGAGGATCATGCGCAAAACGCTTGCCAGCGGGCTCAGATAATAATCCGCGGTCCATTCGGCGAGGCGGCGCAGCGGCGCCGGGATCGGCGGCACGTCGATCAGGCCGGCGAGCGGGCGCAAGCGATTGTCGCCGACCTCACCGGTCTTGAGCCGATCCGCCTCCCATGCGACGCCGATCAGCTGGCGCGGGCCGAGCGGGGCAACGACGACGCTGCCGGGCTCGACGGTCATTCCGTCGGGCACGCGGTAATCGAGCGGCCCGAGCGCGGCGTTGAGGGTGACAACTGTGACGCGGGGAAGAGGCATTGCGTCCCGCTATAGGAGCAGCATGCTCGCCTGTCCCCCGGACAGGCTGCGCGTGCTACTTCCCTCGCTTCTTGCGATGCGAGTCCAAATCCAGCACCGCGTTTTCCTCACCCTCCTCGGGGAGCAGGCCGAGGCGGCGGGCGACTTCCTGGTAGGCTTCGGCCTCGCCGCCGAGGCTTTGGCGGAAGCGGTCCTTGTCGAGCTTTTCGTTGGTCTTCATGTCCCACAGGCGACAGCCGTCGGGGCTGATCTCGTCGGCCAGGATGATGCGGCCGAAATCATTTTCCCAGACACGCCCGAACTCCAGCTTGAAGTCGACCAGGCGAATGCCGATCGCGGCGAACATGCCGCACATGAAGTCGTTGATGCGGATCGCCATGTCGGCGATGTCGTTCATCTCGTCCTGGGTCGCCCAGCCGAAGCAGGCGATATGCTCGTCGGCGATCATCGGGTCGCCCAGCGCGTCGTCCTTGTAATAATATTCGATGATCGTCCGGGGGAGCTGAGTGCCTTCTTCGATCCCGAGCCGCTTGGACAGCGACCCGGCGGCGACATTGCGCACGACGACCTCGATCGGCACGATTTCGGCCTGGCGGATCAATTGCTCGCGCATGTTGATGCGGCGGATGAAGTGGGTGGGGACCCCGATCGTCGCCAGGGCGGTGAAGATATGCTCGGAAATGCGATTGTTGAGGACGCCCTTGCCGTTGATCGTGCCGCGCTTCTGGGCGTTGAAGGCGGTCGCGTCGTCCTTGAAATATTGGATCAGCGTGCCCGGCTCTGGGCCTTCGTAGAGGATCTTCGCCTTGCCTTCGTAGATTTGACGTCGGCGTGCCATGGGCGTGAATTTCTCCGGGCTTTTACAGAAGAGGGGCGGCTATAGGCGAGCCGTCCCCCATCCGCAATCGAACCGGTCAGCGCCATGTCAGGCCGGGCCGTGCGGGGTCGCACCGCCGCGCCGCTTTCTGCTGCCAGGGAGCGGCGAACTGGATCGCGTCGAGCGCCCGGAAGCTGGCCATCGCATCCCGAATGAAATGATCGATGCTGTCATGGAAGGTAGCGCGGGCGGCCTGATAGTCGCGGTCAAAGCGTTGGTCCATCATCATTTCCTCCTTTGAGTTCAGACGGCTAGGCCCAGCGGACAGCGCCGGTTTCGAGCTTTCAAGCCGCGGTTGAGCAGTTCACGGGTAAGGGACCGATCGCGCAGGCGGCGCGGACCCGCCCGGACAGCACGGCCGCGCCATTTTCGACGAATAGGGCAGGAAATAGGCGATAGGTCATCGTGTCGCTTCTTTCTGGGTCGCCGGCGGCGGGGGTCTGGGGGGATACTCACCGCCGACGATAGGAAGCATATATGGCTTCCGCCGTAACGACACCAATCAAACGCTGAAGCTGATCCATAAGCACGACTTATGGTCAGGACTCAAACGTCGACAAATGGCCGGGCAACTCGATTTGAAGAATCAATCTCAGGCCGCAGCTCGTAGATTTGGCCGCATGCAGCGGTCTCTGCGATCCTCACAATTGTCGTGACTCGGCGATAGTCAGACCCTTCAAATTCGTCGAGTTTGGGCCAGAACTTCGGCAGACTGTGAGAGCACAGCAAGTCGACGTTTACTTTTTGGCCGCTCATTAGCCTAATGCCGGGATATCCTTGGGCTGCCGCCCAACCACGCTGTTCGAGAATCCCGGACACCCAGCCCGTAAACCAAATCCCGCCCAGCGGCTTTAGTAAGTGAAAATTACACGCTCCCGGCCGCAAGCTACCGAACACTGCCAGCCGCTCATCGAAACGATAAGCGGTGAGCTGCGAGAGCTGCTCACTTGAATATGGTTTGGGCACCAGTTTTCTCGATTGTGAGATTGACTGACCGTTCGCCGATAGGCTGCGTCCGATGAGGCATACCCTTGGGAATGGTCAGGAGCTGACCTGCGCGAAGGGTGACGGATCCATCATAAAATTCGATTAGCAGCTCGCCCGCGACGACGAGGAAGGTTTCGTCGGAGTCGGGATGGTAGTGCCAAACGTAAGGCGACGTCATCACGCTCATCCGCACTTCGTGATCGTTAAGTTGCGCAAGGGACCGGTTGTTGTAATCGTCTCCGATGCTGCGGCTCAGCTGAAGCGGATCAATCACAGCGGGAATGGGCTGCTCATTTGGCATTCGGCTGTCCTCCACGAAAAAGGGTGGAGGCGCATCTCACGCTGCCCCGTGACGAAAATCAGTGATGCGCCTGCAATCAGTAGGGCAGATCCGTAAAGATAATTACGCCAACTCGCACGGTTGCTGCCGAGCCATGACTTAAGCCTCACTGCCACCTCCCGCCGCAGCCGTGCCAATCGGCAATTGCATACCCAATTGCGAGGCGGGTTTTGGGCTAGCGCGAGGGTTCACGGTGAACCGCGAACGGAGTGCGACAACCAGACCGGTAAGCGCCAATATCGCACCTGCGACCGAGGCCGCGCTCCAGCGATAGTCCTCGAAAATCGTCGACAATCCCATCGCGATGATCGGGAACAAGACATTCGTATACGCCGCTCGCGCCGGCCCCATCTCGCGCAGCAGTTGATAGAATAAGGCGAAGGCGAGAGCCGTGGCCCCGCCGCCCAGGTAGACCACGCCCATCGAATAGCGTGGCTCCAAATCGAACACGGGCGGTCCTTCGCTGAACCACGCGAGACCCAGGCTCAACAGCACGGAATACAGCAGTGCCCAGGCCAATGTCGGCAGCAACGGAAGCTCGCGTAGCAGTTTCGATGCGTTCAACAGATTCGCGGCCGATGCGCAAAGCACCCCGAGCACCGCAAGAACGATGCCGTAGCCAAGATTGCCCGTGCCGGGCTGGCTGATCAGCGCCTCGTTCAGAATGAGAAATGCTATGCCGGTTACCGCCAGCGTGGAGCCGGCGAGAAACTGGCGAGACAGTGGCTGGCGCAGCAGAAGCCATGCAAATAGCGAATTGGGTATGACCAGCGTTGCGAACACGATCGCGACGAGACCCGAGGGTATGAAAGCCGCTGCGGCGTAGGTCGCATCCAGGTTCAGCACGAACTGCAATATGCCGAAGGCGAGGGCCCCGAAGTGAGCGCTAGCCGGCAGGGTCAATGGGATACGCAAAATCGCTCCAGCGGCGAATATCAAGGCCGCTGCAACAACGAGCCGGTAGGTAATCGACCAGAGCGCTGGGACAGTGCCGAGTTGATCGCGAGTGACGATCCACGTGCTACCCCATATGATCGTGATGGCCGCGAACGCTGCAACTTGGCGACCCGTCAACGTCCGAGCTTCGTCCAACCGGATTGCCCCCTGTCAAAAATAAGTTCGGATGTTGCGAGAATCTGAGCGAGTCAAAAAACTCAACGGGTCGAAATGGGTGACAAATTTGATAGGTTCGGCCGCTGCGCGCCAATTAAACCCTCGACAGTGGCAATAAGCAGGCCTTATCATCCAAGCGGATTATGAGAGCTGAAGGACGGAGCCGTTGATGCGACGCCTGCCACCCCTTGCCGCGGTTCGCGTATTCGAAGCGGCCGCGAGGCTTGAGAATTTCACCGCTGCCGCGAGCGAGCTGGGGATGACCCAGGCGGCGGTCTCCTATCAGGTCAAGACGCTCGAGGAGCGGGTCGGCGCGCCATTGTTCCTGCGCGAAAAGGGCCGCGCGCGTCTAACCCTCCTCGGCACCAGGCTGTTGCCATCGCTGACCCAGGCGTTCGACGCGATCGAGGCGGCCTTCGCCACCCAGCGGCTGGACGATGAGGGACTGCTGACGATCGCCACCACCTTTACTTTCGCCAATACTTGGCTGGCATGGCGGCTGGGCGCGTTTCAAGTCGAGCACCCCGACCTCGCGGTGCGGCTGACCACCGGCAACGCGCTGGTCGACCTCAACGCCGGCGACGCCGACCTCGCGATCCGTGCGGGCGCGGAGCCCTGGGACGGGCTCGACTCGATTCCGCTGATGCCGGTGGATTTCACCCCGATGTGCGCGCCGTCTTTCGCTCGCCGGATCGAGAGCGAGCTCGGCCGGCCGATCGAACCGACCGACCTGCCCAGCCTGCCGCTGATCAACCCCGACGATGTGTGGTGGGACAAATGGTTCGCCGCCGCCGGGGTCGAGGGGTCGGGCCGCCGCCGGGCTGCCGGTCTGCGCCTCGACAGTCAGGCCGACGAAGGCCATGCGGCGATGGGTGGGCGGGGGTTCGTCCTGCTGACGCCCGCATTCTGGCGTAACGACACGGCCGACGGTCGCCTATGCCAACCATTCGAGCTGACGGCGACGGCGGGCTTCCGCTATTGGCTGACTGTGCCGCCCAACCGCCGCACCGTCCCCAAGATCAGCCGCTTCCGCCAGTGGTTGCTGGCGCAGTTCGAGGAGCAGCAGGCTTAGCGCGCGATCGGGGTCGCCGTCCCAGCGGCACTCTTGACGCTGACGATCCTGACGCGCTGCATCGCCTTGTCTGTCAAATAGGTCCGCGCCAGCATCTGGAGATCCGCTGCGGTCAGCGCTCGATAGAGCGCCTTGCGCTGCCGCACGCGGTCAAGCCGGCCCGCCTCGCTCTGGGCTTCATCGACATACCCCAGCCAATAGCCATTTTCGCGCAGCGACTTGTCGATCGATTCGAACCCGGGATTCTTGGCCCGGGCGAGGAGGTCGGGGCTGATCGGCTTGTCGCGCAGCTTCTCGACCGCGCTGGTGATCGCCGCCTCCACTTCGTCGGCCTTGTCCGGGGCGATGACCGTGCTGACCGATAACGTACCGAAGTGGCGATAGACATCCGACATGTCCGACGAGACGCCGACGCCATAGGAGGCGCCGAGCTGCTCGCGGATGCTCTCGGTCAGCATCAGGTCGAGAACGCTGGCCAGCAAGTTCAGGCCCACTTCGCGGCGGTAGTCGCTGTCGTCGTCGGTCGGCCAGTAGGTGGCGACCAGCGCCTGATCGGCGGGGCCGTTGTGGGTGAGTTGGATCAGCGAGCGGTCGGCGCGGAACATGGCCTTGCGCGCGTCGGTATAAGCCGGGATGCTGGCGGCCCGGAGCGGCAGGGCGCCAAAGCTTTGGGCCACCGCGGCGATCGCCACTGCCTCATCGATGTCGCCGACCAGTCCGATCTCGATCGGTGCAGAACCGAGCAAGGGAGCGAGCGCGGCACGCGCCTCGGCGAAATTGCGCTTCGATAGTGTGGCCGCATCGGGGATGCCGAACCGCCAGTCGTTGCCAGCCAGGATCGCCGGCAATTTGACCTGTGCGACCGACTGGGCCTGGGCCGAAAATTGCTTGTCGAGCACCGGCACGATGTTGGCCCATTGGCCCGCCGCCTCCGGGCGGAAGCCGGGGTCGATCAGATAGGCTGCGCTCAACTTCATCTGCGTGGCGAGGTCCGCCGCGGTCGTCGCGCCGGTCGAAACGAAGGCGTCGTCGGACACTTGGGTGCCGACGCTAACCACCTTGCCGGCCAACAGTGATTTTAATTCCTCGACCGAATGCTTTGAAGTCGCCGACACGCTCGACAGGATCGACAGCATGGCGTTGAGGCCGGGCTTGTCCTGGGGCAGCGCCAGTTGGCCCCCCGCCATCCGTACCACGAAGCGCACGCGCCCGGCCTCGAAATCGGTTTTCTTGATGTTGAGCCGAACATTGTTGGCGAAGCGGACGGTCCGAATACCAAGGTCGTCTATCCGCTTGTCTTCGACCACCTTCCCGGTCGCGCCGAAATTGTCGTAGGCGAACGCTGCGATTTTTCCTTCGACCTGCTTCACGACGGCGACCTTAGTGCTGGCGGCGAACGCCGAGGTCAGGGCGGCAGTGTCGATCGATTGCTTGTCGCTGACGTGGATCAGCGGCGCGCTTCCCTGCCACAGGCGACGAAACTCGGTGTTGACTTCGTCCAGGGTGATGGTCGGTGAGACCTCCTTGAAGAAGGCGTAGCGCCAGGCGGGGGTGGTCACGAAATCATCCTCGCCGATGGTCGAGACGATGCTGCCGGCCAGCGCGCCACTAGTGCGCGCGTTGGCCTGCTCGGCCGCGGTTCGCGAAGCGCTTTCCGTCTCGACTAGCTGCCGCTTCAGCTCGGCGTTGGAGAAGCCGAAGCGGGTTGCGCGGCGCACCTCCTGCTCGGTGACGGTCAGCGCATCTTTCCACGCCCCGCCCTTGGCCGCGACTGTCACGTTGCTGGTCAGTGCCGCATCTTCCCATTCGCCGATGCCGCCGCCGCCGCCGAGCAGCACCGAGCCCGGCGCGTTGGTCAGCTTGGTAATGCGTCGAGAGAAAAGCGACGTTCCGATCGACTGGATTAGTTTGTGCCGCCGCTCGGCACGGGTGTCGGCGGGGTCTTCCCACGGACGCATCACCGCCAGGCTGACCGTGGTCGCCACCGCCGGGTCGATGAACGTGTCGAACTCCGCTGCGCGCTTCAGGTCGACGCTACCGCGCGGCAGTTTGCTTCCCGCCGGACCGAGGCCTTTCCAGTCGGAGAATTTAGCCTTGATCTTGGCCTCTATGGCCGCCGGATCGGCCGCGCCGACGAACACCAATGTGGCGTTCTCCGGACGGTAATAGCGCCGGTAGAGCGCCTTGATGGTGTCGGCCGAGGCGGATTTCAGCACTTCCTCGGTGCCGATCGGCAGGCGGTTGGGATAGGGCGTAAGGGGAACCTGAAAGCCGAGCTGGTCGATGATCTGGTTGAGCTGGAAACTGTCGCGGCTGCGGCGCTCGCCCAGGATCACGCCGCGCTCGCGATCGACCGCCGCCGGCGAAAAGGTCGCTTCGCCCGCCACTTCGCGCATCAGCAGCAGCGCGGTGTCGACCCGCTCGGCGTCGGTCTCGGGCAGGTCGAGCATGTAGACCGTCGAATCGAACCCGGTTTGGGCATTGGTGTCGGGTCCGAACCTGAGGCCGAGCCGCTGGAGTGTCTTGATCAGCGTCCCCTCGGCAAAATGGGTCGTCTCGTTGAGGGTCATATGCTCGATGAAATGGGCGAGGCCGCGCTCCTTGTCGGTTTCTCCGATCGATCCGAAGTTGATGTGCAGCCGGACCGACGCCGCGCCCTCGGGCCGGTTGTTCCTGAGGACCGCATATTTCATGCCGTTGGGCAGCGTTCCCAGGCGCACCGCCGGATCGGCGGGAACATCGGTGGTGGGCACGCCCCAGCCGTTGGCCGGCCCGGCCGCGGCCAGCGCCGGCCCGGAAAAGGTGAGGGCGGTGGCGAGCAATAGGAGATTGAGCTTGGACACGTCGTTTTCTCTCCCGGGAGGATTCGGCCGCTTAAGGCTAAGCTATTGACCAAAAAGGACAAGTGAACGCGTTGATCACCGCCCTGCGATGGCGCGAACCTGATCGGTGTAGAGCCGACCGACGGCCTGTTCCTCGCCATCGGCGAGGCGTGCGCTCCAGCGCCCCGAGCTGTTGCGGCTGAAGCCGGCGATGAAATCGCGCCGGACGATCGCCGAACGGTGTAGCCGTACGAATATTTCCGGATCGAGGCCGTCCTCGAGCGCGCTCATCGAATGATGGATCAGCCAGCTGCGGCGTCCAACATGTAGCCGCATATAGTCGCGCTCAGCGCTGACTCGGTCGATGTCGCGCGCGGCGATGCGGACCAGCCCGCT
The DNA here is from genome assembly GCF_013816785.1 of Sphingomonas sp. Classification (GTDB taxonomy): domain Bacteria; phylum Pseudomonadota; class Alphaproteobacteria; order Sphingomonadales; family Sphingomonadaceae; genus Sphingomicrobium. The sequence goes on from NZ_JACDDV010000048.1 coordinate 9,621, forward strand.
GAGGTCCGACGCCCAGAACTCCTCAAGCCAGGGCGATGCCGGGGCGTCCTGGAGCTGGGCCCCGGCTTCGCGCTCGGCCGAATAGCCGCGCGCGCGTTCGATCGACCGGGCGAGCCGCTCCGGCTCGACCGGCTTCATTAGATAATCGATCGCCGCGACGTCGAAAGCAGCCACTGCGAACTGGTCGAAGGCGGTGACGAACACCACCGCCGGCGATTTGGCCTGACGAGACAGGGCGCGCGCGACCTCGATCCCGTCGAGTCCCGGCATGGCGATGTCGAGCAGCACCAGGTCGGGCTCCAGCGCTTCGGCCATCCGCACCGCACTATCGCCGTCGTGTGCGGTGCCCACCAAGTCGATACCGCCGACCTTGGCGAGCAGCATCTGCAATCGCTCCGCGGCGAGCGGCTCGTCGTCGGCAATCAGTATTTTGAGGCGGGAGTCGTCAGTCATCGTCGTCCACGGGTATGGCGATCGAGACCTGGTAGCCGCCCGGGATCGGACCGAAGCGGCAATCGGCGCGGCCACCGTAATGCGCCTCGAGCCGCTGGCAGACATTGGCCAGGCCAACGCCGGTGCCTTCGTGGGTCGGCGCAGGCGTCGCGCTTATCGTCGCTGAATCGGTCAAGCGGTTGGTGAGGTCGAGTTGCATCCGTCCGCCGTCGAGTCGATGCGCGCTGATTGTCAGCTCAACCCGCCGCGTAGTTGTCGACACGCCATATTTGATCGCATTCTCGATGATCGGCTGGAGGATTAACGCGGGGACTCGCGCATTGGCCAATTCGTCGGGGATTTCGATCGTGACATGCAGTCGGTCCGGAAATCGCACCTTCTCGATTTCCAGATAAAGCCGCTGCAGCCCGATTTCCTCGGACAATGTGACATCGGCCGACGGGTCGACCGACAGGCTGGTGCGGAAAAAGGTCGACAGCGCCATCAGCATTTCCTCGGCGCGATCGGTACGCCCCGACATGACCAGCGACGACAGGCTGTTCAACGTGTTGAACAGGAAGTGCGGATTAACCTGATAGCGGAGCGCCCGGACCTGGGCCACGTGCGCCGCCTTTTCGGCCGTGGCGAGGCGCGACTCGGCAATCCGCGTCCGCCGCTGCTCGGTCATGGCGATGAAGAAGGCGCACCAAGCGGCGAGCAGAAAATACCAGGTGACGGTGCCGTCCGCGATCAGTCGCGGCATCTTCTCGGCGATAATCTCCGAGAGCGGCGGCAGGTTGACCTCCAACTCATCGCCGTTGCCCTTGACGATGCGGACGTTGTTGCCGCGCTGGACGATCGCCACGCCTTCCTGGGTGGTGATTTGCGACTGCGGGCCCATCGGCTTGTCGTCGCTCGCCATCCTGAGGCTGATCGCCGAGAGGAGGATCGCCGCCGGCAAGGCCGCGGCAGCGGCCACCAGCGCCATTCGCCGCACGCTGCCGTCACGCGCCAGAACGCGAACGGTGATATAGATCAGAAAGGTGAGGGCCAGGCCGGCGGCCGCGTTGACGAAGCGATAGCCGATCGCCGCCGCCGCCTCGGGGCCGAGCAGCCCGCGCAACAGCACGGTCACCAGATAGAACGCCCAAAAGCCGATGATCGACTGGGCTGCGAGCCGCCAATCGTTGAACCGGCCCTCGGACGAAAAGGTTGAATGTCCCGATGTCACGCGGCTGATCATAAAGATGCGGCTTGCCCCAAGACAATCGCCCAGCGGCCCGTTGGGCGATGAATCTCGCGCGCCGGTCGAACAAATTGCGAAAGCGGCAGGAACGGCTCACTCCAGCGCTCGTTGTTTTGGCAAAGCAGATAGGAGAGCGAGACATGTCACATCAGCGCGATAAGGCGACCCCGCCGACCCCAACGCAATCCGGCGCGCCGGACCGGGAGATCGAGCTGAAGGTCAAGAAGAATCCCCACGACAAGGACGCCAAGGCCGACCTCGGCAGTGACGGATCGATGGATGCGTCCGACCCCAGTTCCGCCACCCAGCCCGGTTCGAGTGAACCGGCGCCCTCGTCCGGTTTCCCCGAATAAGGGCTGAAAAACCGGTCGTCAGCGTAACGACCCCATATAATCGTGCCCTGAAAAACACAGCCGGCGACAAGAAGTCGACTATATTTCATTTTGATGTTGCAGGTGTGACTCCCCTCTGATTCTATCTGAACGGGGGGTGGGAATTTGGTTAAGCGTTTCGAAACCAGATTGGCCTCATGATCCTACCCGGGCAAAAGGAGTTGGGTTCATGACGACCAAGACAAGCCAGCCCGCCGGTGGCGCGCTGTTGATTTCGGAGATGAAAGAATTCGCTTCCTTTCCGAAAGCGACTCAGCGTTACATCCGCCGGTCGCTGGATGTCGCATTCGGACGGACCGATCCGCTCGATATATGGGCGCGCGACGAGATCGAGGCCGCCTCGATCGGGGCGCAGGCTCGCTTCTACAAACAGCTTGATCACCTCCGGCTCCAGGTTCCCGACGACAGCGGGCTCGACATGATCGAGCCTTTCCTCGGCATGCTTGTGACGCTGGCCGCGTTCGACCTTGGACAGGAAAGGCTCGCCAATTTCGCCGCGTTCCGCTTCCTTTACGAGCGACTTCTCGGCGCCGGCGTTCGCCCTTGGCTGCCGGCTGCCTTCTGCGCCGCCGCGGCGCTGCCCCACCTCCATCCTGAACGCCGCCGTTTGCTGCTGCAGTCGATCAGTGAAAGCGCCGCGACCGCCCCCGGCTGGTCGACTCGCGAAGCCGTATTCTGGCCGGAATGGGTCGAAAAAGTCGACATCGCCGCCGCGGCCTAGGCGAGTTCCGAATCGAAAAACGGGAGCGCGGTTCGCCGCGCTCCATTTTTATGGGCGAGCGCGGCTAGATCCCAGTCGTTCGACAATCTCGGCGGCAAAGTCACTGAGCGTGTCGTCGCGCGCGCCGAGGATGGCGATGCGATCGTCGGGCCGCGCTTCGGCCAGCAGCGCGTCGCCGATCGCCGCCCGATCGGGCAGATGTTCGGCTTGGGACCCGGCGGCCCGCACCGCCTCGGCCAGCCAATTGGAGCCACGGCAGCGGTCGACCGTACCACCATGATAAACCGGGTCAGGCAAGTAGAGCCGATCCTGGTCGCGCATCCCCTGCGTAAAGGTCGCCGCCAATTCCTCACCCATTTTGGCGAGCGGGCTGAAACCGTGCGGCTGAAACATGATTAGCAGGCGCCCAGGCTGGGCGGTCAGCGTTGCCAGCGTCGCCGCGATCTTGTCGGGATTGTGGGCGAAGTCGTCGATCACCGTGACCCCGCCGCCGACGCCGACCGTCTCCAGCCGGCGCTTCAGTCCGGTAAAGCGCGTCAAGGCCATGGCTGAGTCGCCGATCGGAATGCCGAGGGCATGCGCCGTTCCGAGCGCGGCCAGCGCGTTCATCGCATTGTGCCGCCCGGGCACTGCCAGCGCCACCTCGTGCCGCTCGCCGTCGGCCTCGACGGTAAACCGCACGCCCTCGGGCGGATGTTCGAGGTTGCGGCCGATGAGCGTCGCCGCCGGGCTGTCGAAGCCGAAGCCGATTCGCCGCGCCTCGGGCAGCGCATCGGCGAGGAGCCGGGTCTCAGGGTCGTCAAGGTTGACCACCGCCTTGTCGGCGACTGCCAGGAATTGGCCAAACAGCGCACGCAATTCCTCCATTGAGTGATGGTCGAGGCTGATGTTGCCGAGCACCGCGACCGTTGGCCGATACAGCGCGATCGAGCCGTCGCTTTCGTCGACCTCGCTGACGAACAGTTCGGGATCGCCGACCAGCGCGGAGGCGAACGGGGCTTGCGGCGACACGAAATTCCTCATCACCGCGCCGTTCATCACCGTCGGTTTGCGGTGGAGGGCGTGGAGGATCCAGCCGATCATGCCCGTGACGGTCGATTTGCCGCTAGTTCCGCCGACGGCGATGCTCGTCTGCGCTGCGTTGAGCAGTCGAGCCAGCAACTGCGGCCGGGTGAGGTGGGCCAGCCCGAGTTCGCGGGCGCGGACAACGTCCGGAATCGTCTCCTCGACCGCGGCCGAGGTGACCAGCGTCATCTCGTCAACCAGGCCCGATCCATCCTGCGGGCTGAGGCCAATGCCAAGCGATTTGAGATATTCGAATTTCGGCGCGAGCCGGCCCGCGTCGAGCGCTCGGTCCGAACCGGAAACACGCGCGCCCTGCGCGCGGAGGATGGCGGCAAGAGGAAGCATGCCGCTGCCCCCAATCCCGCAAAAGAAATATTGGTCGGTCATCGCGCGCCGCCCTATGCGGGCGCAGCGCCATGTGCAAATGATGCCTCGATGAAAATCGCGGTCGTCGCGCCGAGCTGCACGCTCAAGCCCGAAGCCGCCGAGGCGGTCGCCGCGATCGTTGCCGCGCGCCGCGATGCCGAGCTTTTCATCCACCCCCAATGCTTTCTGTCCGACGCCCATTTCGCCGGGCCGGACGCGGCGCGGCTCGCGGCGTTGCGCGAAGTGATAGCCGACGACAGTGTCGATGTGGTGTGGTTCGCGCGCGGCGGCTATGGCTCTAACCGCATCGCTGAAGCGGCGGCGCGCAATCTACCGCCCGCCGCCTTTGCCAAACGCTACCTAGGCTATTCCGACGCCGGCTTCCTGCTCGCCGCGTTCGACAAGGCCGGCCTGTCGGTCGCTCATGGCCCAATGCCGCAGGACGTGATGCGTGACGGTGGTGATGCCGCGATCCATCGCGCGCTCGACTGGCTGGTCCGCCGCGATCCCGCTGCGGTCGAGTCGTCCCTCAAGCCGGGCAAGCGCGCGATGGCGTTTAATCTTACCGTTCTGTCCTCCCTGCTCGGCACGGCGCTCGAACCCAACTTCGCTGGCGCCGAGCTGCTGATCGAAGACATTGCCGAGCATGAATACCGCATCGACCGGGCGATGTTTCATGTCACCGGCAGCGCCGCCGTGCGCCGCTGCGCCGCGATCCGCATGGGGCGGATGAGCGAGATTCCCGACAATGATCCGCCGTTCGGCATGGCTGCGGAGGCGATCGTCAAGGATTGGTGCGGCCGCGCCGGGATCGCCTTCGCAGGGTCCGCCGACATCGGTCATGACGCCGCCAATCGGGTCGTCCCGTTCGACCTTGCGCGCAATTAACCAATTTGATCGTCACCCCCCTCTTGCAAGGGGACGCTGTTTGCGCTCTATCTTCCCTCTAGAACAACAGGAGGGCCACATGGCAAAAGCATCAAGCGGGACCGGTCGTAAAGCAGGGGGCGGCCTGGCCCGTCCGGTCACCCCATCGCCGGAACTCGCGGCGATCGTCGGGCCGGCACCGCTGCCGCGCAGCGAAGTCGTCTCGAAAGTGTGGACTCATATTCGCAACAACAACCTGCAAAATCCCCAAAACAAGCGGGAAATCCTTGCCGACGACAAGCTGAAGAAGGTTTTCGGCGTCGACAAGTGCACGATGTTCGAGATGAACAAGCATCTGTCGCGTCATCTGAGCTAATCGCCCGCCGCGCATGCCGCGGCAGCAAAGAAAGAGGGGCTCCGGCATCGCCGCGAGCCCCTTTTTTGTGGGAGCGCCGCGTCCGAGTCGCGTCAGGCGCGGATCGCGCTCGACAATGGCTCGCTCGTCACCGGATAGCCGCGACCCTCGGGAATGCAGATGCGCCGCTCGCCGTCGAGCTCGGCCACCCAAGGAACGATCGTGTCAATCGAATGGGCACGCGCGTCGGCCAGAGCCGCAGCGAAGCTAGCGTGCTGCGCGAGGCGCTCGACGTTGCGCTTGGTTGGAAAGATCGCGCTCGCCGTCCCGGCGGCGATCCGGTCGAGCAGCGCGGCTGGAGAGACCCATTCGGCGGCGACGCATTCTCCCGGCTGGGGATGCGGCGGCCAATCGCCTTCGGGGGCGCGAATGATGAAAAAAATAGTGTCGAACTTTCGCGGCTGCTTGAACGCCGGTATCCAGCGGGCGAATGGCGTTAGCGCCGCGAGGTCGATCGTCAATTTATGGGTCGCCAGCAGGTCGCCGAAGGGAGCGCCGGCGATCAGCGATTGCTGTAATATAAGACCGAGCGAAGGCTCGGTCGAGCCGGTCATTCCGGCAATCACCCCGCTTTCCTCTATGGTTTCGCGAATCGCGGTGATCTTGGCGGCGTCACCCGGCGCGCCGATTTCTGCCGCCAACTGCCGGTCGGCTTCATCGACCCGCCCGCCAGGAAAGACAATCGCGCCGGCCGCGAACGCCATCCGCGCCGACCGTTCTACCACCAGAATGGACGGCGCTTCGGCCGAGGTGGCCGGCGGGTCACGCCACACGACGAGGGTTGCGGCGGGAATGGCTGGCTCATCCATCGATCCTGCCTAGCCGCCCGCTCGGCCACAAAAAAGGGCCGGCAGCCCGAAGGCGCCGGCCCTTCCGTTTCCACCCCGGAGGGGGCGGAAAAAAGCGTTACATCGCGTTGACGTCGGCCTTCGAGGTTGCCGCGGCGTTGACGTCCGCGGCGTCGATGGCGTCGCCCTTGCGGTCGCCCTCGGCCTTCAGCGCGTCGGCCTGATTCTCCAGGGCGTCGGCTTCGGCGGCGTTGGCGGTGTTGTCGGCCATGGCGTCGAGATTCTCGGCGGCGGCGTCATAGTTATCCTCGACGTTGTCGGCGAGGGCGTCATCGCCCTTGCCGCCGCAGGCGGCGAGAGCGAGCGCGGCAGCGCCGACGATGGCGAACGATAGTTTCTTCATTAAAAATCCCCTTTTTCCCAATGTGGTGGCGCAATGGCCTTGTTCACATAAGCGGTTCCAACGCAACCACTTCCGTAACGGTTCCGCGCCGGCCCGATTTTGTCAATCTCTTGCCGCATGCTGCCATGTCCCCTATCTTGGTGGGGCCGGGCAACCGGCTATGTCGGTAGAGTATTTGGTGGAATAGGCATTTCGGACCCGGGGGGCAGTACCCCGGCGCCTCCACCACCAGCGGCGAGGAAGCGCTTTTATCGAGCGCCGCTGCTGATGGGGGCGAAACAGGATCGACGAGTGCAATAAAGGCCAGGTTGCCGATCGGTAGGAGACCACCGTGACGGCTCAATCACACAAGTGCCAACGATAATGAGGCTCTTGCGATTGCCGCGTAACTGACGGCCTAACGGTCTGACGTTACAAGGACAAAAGCGCGGTCGGACCCCGCCGGGCAACAGAAGGGGATTCCAGCGGCCTCCAGGGGAGCCGGGCAACAGAATCCCCTGGACTCTTCTCAAGAGCGCGGAGCACCGGGCAACAGAAGCTCCCCACTTTTGCCACTTTTAGGGCCGCCGCTTCAGCTGGTCCCTGATCTCGGTCAACAGGTCGACTTCGCTTGGCCCCGCCGGGGTGTCCTCGCCGAGCTGTCGCATGCGGTTGGCGGCGCGGACGATTAGGAAGATGACGAACGCCAGGATCAGGAAATTGATCAGGACGGTGACGAACTGGCCCCAGCCGACCACCGCGACTCCGGCGGCCTTCAAGTCGGCATAGCTCGACGGATTGCCCTTGAACCCCTCCGGGATGGAGCCAAGCAGGGAGAAATAG
>NZ_JACDDV010000049.1 GCF_013816785.1 Sphingomonas sp.
CCGGACGCACGGGGCGTCCGGCGGGCTTTTTGGACCATCCGTGGATGATCCAAGCGGCCATTAGCCGCGTTCGCCGGTGCGAGCGGGCATGCTGTTGTTCGCCGGGGTATAGCCCTGCGGCGTACCCTGGTAATATTGGCCGTTGTAGACATAGCCGTCGGCCCGTCCATCACGGTCGTTATCGGCCCACATCGCGCCGGTCAGTCCGCCAATCGCCGCGCCAACTACGGCACCTTCGACAACGCTGAGGCCCGGGATCACCGCGCCGGCAACCGCGCCAAGTGCCGCGCCGCCAACCGCACCCGTCGCCACGCGGCGGAGGGTTGGATCATAGCCGCTCGGCGTGCCGGCGTAATAATTGTTGTTCTGGACATAGCCATCGGCATATCCATCACCATTGTTGTCGGTCCACACCGCGCCGGCCAGGCCGCCAACGCCGGCGCCGATCGCCGCGCCCTCGATCACGTTGATGCCGGGCACCACCGCGCCGATCGCCGCACCGCCGACGGCGCCAACCGCCGCGCCCTGAGCGATATCGCCAGCTTCGCGGCTATTGGTCGCGCAGGCTGCCAAGGACATGCTGCTGACGAGCATCATCGCCATGATTGTCTTTTGCATTTTTCGACTCCCTATAATTATGTCGTTTCCATGGACCGTGCCCGAGGACCCGTTGCGTCCGGCAGCGGTGCACATGTCACGCTCGCCCAACGACGTTACGGCTCCGTTGTTCCGTGAAACGACGCTCACGGGCATCGGTCCGACGCCGCCTTGTTATCGCGCCGGGCCCTGTGGCACACTCGCAATGGATGGACGAATGGAACCCGAATGAAGGCCGTTATTTATCATAATCCAGCCTGCGGAACTTCCCGCAAAACGCTGGAAACCCTCGATAACGAGGTTGTAGACCTGACCGTGATCGACTATCTAAAGGCGCCGCCGACACGCACCGAGCTCAGGCGACTTTACGACCGGGCCGGAATGACCGCGCGCGACGGATTGCGCGCCAAGGAACCGCTCGCGCAAGAGCTTGGCCTGACCGACCCGGCGGTCGGCGACGAAGCAATCCTCGACGCGATGATGGCGCACCCGATCCTGATCAACCGGCCGCTCGTGGAAACCGACAAGGGCGTGAAGCTGTGCCGGCCGCAGGACGAGGTGCGCGCGCTGCTGTGACGCGGCTGGCGGCATGAGCTCGGGCCTCGATCCGAGGACATTGCTGCGGGGCTACGCCGCCGGCATCTTCCCGATGGCCGACAGCCGCGAAGCGGGCGACATTTTCTGGGTCGAGCCGCGCCACCGCGCGATCATCCCGCTCGACGGATTCCGCGTTTCCCGCTCGCTCGCCCGCCGCATTCGCTCGGGCCGGTTCACCGTCACCCGCGACCGCGCCTTCCACGAGGTGCTGTTGGGGTGCGCCGACCGCGACGAAACATGGATCAATGCGATGATCGAGCGGGCCACGCTCGGCCTCCACGCGGCGGGCCATGCCCATTCGATCGAATGCTGGCAGGGCGGCCAATTGGTCGGCGGGATGTACGGCGTCAAGCTGGGCCGCGCCTTTTTCGGCGAATCGATGTTCAGCACCGCGACCGACGCATCGAAGGTCGCGCTCGCCTGGCTGGTTGCCAGACTCAGGGTCGGCGGCTTCACCCTGCTCGACTGCCAGTTCATGACCGACCATCTCGCATCGCTGGGGGCGGTAACGGTCAGCCGGGACGATTATGCCGGATTGCTGGGCGGAGCGCTTGGTTCGACGGGAGTCAGCGGCTCCGTCGGCGCCGGCGCCGGAGTGGCGGGCGACGCCTCGGCACCAGTTTCGGCCGGCGGCGCGCTGGATGACCCCTTGCCCCTCCCGCCCGATTTCGAGGCGCTCGACCGCTTGCTCGAGACGGAGGGCGTCGCCGGAGCGTCGGGCCCGGCCGGCCAGCTCATCGCGCAGCTCTTGGGCCACACGTCGTAGACCAGATCCTCGACGACGTTCAGCGATGGGCTTTCCTTGTATAGCCAGCCCGAAAAGCGCCGCACCCATTGGCCATCGGTACGCTTGGCGTCCACCTGCACGAAGGCGCCGGTCAGTTTCTCCGTCTCCCACGGCGCGGTCGTCTCGCACGCGCGCAGACGCACGGTGACGTCCTTGACGCGCACCGCCTGGCCCGGCTTCAGCACCAGGTCGCGAACGATGCCGTTGCGCTTGTTGAGCAGGCCAATCACCGCCACCCGCTCGGCCATCGGCGTCACGCCGGCGAGGTCACCCGACGCACGCGGAACATCGACCGTGATCGCCTCATTGCCCCCGATTTCGTCGGCCTGGCGCTTGCAGCCGGCGCCCGCCAGCAGCAGCGCAATGGTCAGGAAGGCAGGCCGGACCACGTCTATTCGGGCTTCCACGCCTCATAGTCGCCGGTCGCCGGCGCACGCGAGCCGCGTCCTGACAGCGATCCGCCCGGTCGATAGGCGGTAGGCGTGCCGGTCAAATTGGGCTGCGGCGCCTGCTCGAACGGGCGGCGCGGCGGCAGCGACTTGGTTGGCACATCTTCGATCGTCCCGCGCAGCCAGGCGTTCCAGCCCGGCGGCACACGGCTGCTGTCATTGACGCCGTCGTAGATGACCCAGCGCCGCTTCGGATCGTCGCGATGTTTGAAATAGATATTGCCCGCCTCGTCGCGCCCGGCCTCCTGGCCGTGACGCCGCGACATCAGGCTAGTGCCCCAGGAGGCGCCGTTCCACCAGGTGAAGGCGTTCGCGAACAATCCCATGGCCGCGCCTTTGCCGCGTTACGCGGAGTGACGCAAGCGTGGCGCGGCCGCTACCATTCGACCTTGTCGCCGGCTTCGATTCCCAGCTCGGCGGCGCGGCCGCCGGCGATTTCGAGCACCGCCTGGACCTGACCGACCGAATTGACCGGCTCAAGCGACAGCGGAACGGTGTTGGCCTCGACATTGGCGATGCTGCCGTCGGCGCGGATGAAAATCATGTCGAGCGGTATGAGCGTGTTTTTCATCCAGAAGCTCGCCGGTCGCGGCGGCTCGAACGGGAAAATCATCCCCCGGTCGGGCGCCAACGCCGACCGGTTCATCAAGCCGGTCGCTTGCTCCTCGGCGGAGCGCGCGACCTCGACCGTGAAGCGATGAGGCTTTCCACGCGTCGTGATGGTCAGAGCAATTTGCTCAAGACCGGCTGGCGAACGCTCAAGCTCGATCGCATTGGAAGTGCCAGGCTGGCAGGCGGCGAGCGCCGCGGACAGGCTCAACACAATTACCCGCCCGATCAGGCCAGCGCCGCGTGTCAGGCCAGCGCTTCGTGTCAGGGAAGCCGCAGCTCGACCGCCGTCAGTCCCTTGCGGCCCTCGGCGATCCGGGCCTCGATCATCTGCCCCGGCTCTAGGTCGACGATCTCCGACAGACGCACCGTTTCCATGTGGACGAAGATATCCTCGCCATCCTCGCCCTCGCCCGGCCGGTTGAGGAAACCGTATCCTTTGACGCGATTGAACCATTTGACCTCCACCGGCTCATACTCACCCGCGGCATCGGCCAGGGCCTGGCGATCCGCGCGCTCAACGGCAGCATGGACCGGGCGGGCCGGCGTCGGCAAGGCGGTCGACAGGTCGATCGACAGAATTCTTCGCGCCTGGAGCCCGCGGTCCTGATTGGCGGCGATGCATTCGATGGTCGCGCCCTCGGGCAATGACCGGCGACCATGTTCTTTCAGGAGGCTGAAATGGATGAGGATGTCACCGTCGATTGCCTCGGACACAAGGAAACCGAATCCGCGAGTCGCGTCGAACCATTTGACGCGGCCGACGCAGGCCTGACCGTCAGGGATTTCATCGTTATCCCCCGACATCGGCCCGGATCTAGCTTCCTGATTCATTTCGGCACTCAAACACTCCATCACCATCCTTATCATGGACATTAATGTCGTGGAACCGACTTAAACCAGCTTATCCCAGGTCGTGGGACAGATCGGGCTCAATTTCTTCGCCGGGCTTCAGTGCGAGGATCGACCGTACCAGTGCGAAGCCATGACCGGCGCGGACCATGGCCGCGACGGCACGCTCGCGCTGTTTCGGATCGCCGGCGTCCCCGCCGAATGGCCCGAGCCGACGCCGCCGCGCAAACCGCAGCGCCGAGTCCAATGCCGCTTCCTCGGCCAATGTGCGAGCGGCGGCGCCGTCTTCCTCGCCGATCCCGGCACCGTGCAACGCCTGGCGCACGCGACCCTCGCCATAGCCGCGCGCGGTCAACGCACGAGCCTTGGCCAGTGCGTATGCGCGGTCGTCGACATAGCCGAGTCGCGACAATCGCTCGACCAACGCCTCAAGGTCGGCCGGCCGGTCGCCCTCCCAGCCGCGCTCGCGGACCTTGCGTTTGAGGTAGGTGGACAGTTTGGCCCGGCTGGTCGCGAAGCGACCGACGTAGAAAATCGCCAATTCTTCCAGCCGCGCGGCGGTCAAGAGCGGGCGCTGTTTGGGCGGGCGGCGGACGGGCATGGCCATGTTTGTGCCACACTCCCCTACCATCACGCAAAAACGGACCGGATAACTTCGGTTCGGCCGGAGAGCGGGCGCCGGCGGCCTTGAACCAACGACACAGGAAAAACCGCGTGATCGACGTCAACGACACGATCGACACTCCCACCGCCGTTAAGCTCGCGCCCAACGGCTATACGCCGACGCTCGATCGCCTAACGCGACGGATCGCCGACTTCGCCACCCTCGGCGAGGCGCTCGATTATGCAGCGACGGGCCAGCGGGGCATGAATTTTCACGATGCGCGCGGCGCGCTGGTCCGCGCCTATCCTTATGCGGAGCTGCGCAACGACGGGCTGGCCCATGCCCGCCGTTTCGTTGCGATGGGGCTAAACAAGGGCGACCGGCTAGCATTGGTGGCCGAGACTGGGCCGGAATTCGCGGCCTGCTTCTTCGGCGCGATCTATGCCGGACTATGGCCGGTGCCGCTGCCGTTGCCGACCAGCTTCGGCGGGCGCGAGGCCTATGTCGATCAACTCGTCGTGATGCTAACCAGCAGCGACCCCAAACTGTTTCTCTACCCGCCCGAACTCGAGGAGTTCGCCCTCGCCGCCGCCACCAAACTTGGCATCGCAGCCAGGAATTGGGACAGCCTCGCCGAAATCGATTCCGCCGCCGTCGCCCTGCCGGAAGCCAGCGGCGACGAGATCGGCTACCTCCAATATTCGAGCGGATCGACCCGCTTCCCGCACGGCGTCGCGGTCACCCACCGCGCCCTGCTCGACAACCTCCGCGCCCACGGCATCGGGGTCGAGGTCCAGGACAGCGACCGCTGCATCAGCTGGCTGCCCTGGTATCACGACATGGGGCTGGTCGGCTGCATGCTGTCGCCGGTCGCCAACCAGCTCAGCGTCGATTATTTGAAGACCGAGGATTTCGCCCGCCGTCCACTGGCGTGGCTCGACCTCATCAGTCGCAACCCGGGCACCACTTTGTCCTACTCGCCGACCTTCGGCTACGACATCTGCTCACGCCGGATGAGCTCGCAGACCAAGGCGGCCGACCGGTTCGACCTGTCGCGCTGGCGGATCGCCGGCAACGGCGCCGACATGATACGCCCCGACGTGATGCAGGCGTTCGTCGACGAATTCGCCGACGCCGGGTTCAAGGCATCGAGCTTCTGCCCGAGCTATGGCCTCGCCGAGGCGACGCTTGCGGTGTCGATCATGCCACCGGGCGAAGGCATCCGCCTCGAGCTGGTCGAGGAAAGCGAACTGTCGGGCGTCGGGACCCCGGCGCAGGAACGCCCGCGCCGCTACCGCGCGGTCGTCAATTGCGGCAAGCCAGTGGTGGGCATGGAAGTCGAAATCCGCGGGCCCGACGGTACGCCGTCGGGCGAAAGTTCGATTGGCAAATTATTCGCGCGCGGCAGTTCGATCATGGCCGGCTATTTCCGCGATGAAGAATCGACCCGGGCGTGCCTGTCGGAGGACGGCTGGCTCGACACCGGCGACATGGGTTATTTGTCAAACGGCTACGTCTTCATCGTCGGCCGCGCCAAGGACATGATCATTATCAACGGCCGCAATCATTGGCCGCAGGACATCGAATGGGCGGTGGAGCAGTTGCCCGGCTTCAAGTCAGGCGACATCGCAGCTTTCGCGATCACCGGCCCGCTGGGCGAGGAAACCCCCGCGGTGCTGGTCCACTGCCGGGTCAGCGACCCCGGCGAGCGGGGCCGCCTGCGCGACGACATCCGCGAACGGGTTCGGGCCATCACCGGCATCACTCCGGTGGTCGAGCTCGTTCCGCCGCGCACCCTGCCCCGCACCTCGTCGGGCAAATTGTCGCGCACCAAGGCGCGCAATCTCTATCTGAGCGGCGAAATCATCCCGTTCGATGTCGCCGCCTAAAAGCTTGCGAAGCGCAGGCGGCGCGGCTAGTCCGCGCCTCGGCCCTTCGACGGGCTACGGACAGGTCTAGGGGTATAGCTCAGTTGGTAGAGCATCGGTCTCCAAAACCGAGGGTCGTGGGTTCGAGTCCCCCTGCCCCTGCCATGTCCTAAGGCGCCGAGCGCAGCGCAAAGATTGCGCAGCAATCACAAGCAGCGCGAAGAGGCGGCGAAGGCCGGCCGACCTTAGCGAAGCTGCAGGATCGACGTCACGGGATTTACTCCCGTGATGGCCCGCACAACGTGCCATGTCCGCCCGCATCGACAACGCGCTTCGCATCTTGCAAACCCCTAGTCCGCTCGCTAAGTCGCCAACCCATGCGGACATGGGCCTGACCTCCTTGTCCCCGACCGGCCCGCCGGAACGGGGTAAGGGGCCAATTCCAAAAGCGCCGTGCATCGACTGGCACAGGATCGAGACCAACGTGGCAAAGGTAACTCCCGGCGAATTCGTCAATCAGGTTCGCGCCGAGGGCCGCAAGGTCGTGTGGCCGTCGATGAAGGAAACCCGCACCACGGCAATCATGGTGTTGATCATGACCACCCTGCTCGCGGTCTTCTTCTTCGGAGTCGATTCGGCATTGAGCGCCATCGTCAAATGGCTGCTCGGCCTGATCGGCTAAGCTTTTTCAAGGAACATCATGTCCCGTTGGTACATCATTCACGCCTATTCCGGGTTCGAGAACAAGGTCCGCGATTCGATCATGTCCGAGGCCCGGCGCCTGGGCCTCGAAAGCCTGGTCGAGGCGGTCGAGGTTCCGACCGAAACGATCACCGAGGTAAAGCGCGGCAAGAAGGTCCAGTCGGAGCGCAAGTTCATGCCCGGCTATGTGCTCGCCAAATTGGGCATGAACGACGACGTCTATCACCTGGTGAAGAACACCCCCAAGGTGACCGGCTTTCTGGGCCCCAACGGCAAGCCGCAGGCGATCCCCGACGCCCAGGCGGCGCGAATGCTCGACACCAAGGAAGAGGCCGCCGCTAGTCCCAAGCAGAAGATCAAGGTCGATTATGAAATCGGCGACGCAGTCAAGGTACTCGACGGTCCCTTCGCCAGCTTCAACGGCGTGGTCGAGGAGCTCGACTTCGACCGCAGCCGAGTCAAGGTATCGGTATCGATCTTCGGCCGCGCGACCCCGGTCGAGCTCGAGTTCGAGCAGGTCGAACGGGCCAAGTAAGCGCGGTTGGCGCTGCGCGCGCCGCACCGACCCGGCGGTCGTTTCAGCGCGAGCTTGCCTTACCGTTTCTGACCTACCGCTCCATTCGATAGAGCAGATTCAGCGACACCCCGGTTTCCAATTGGCCCGGCGCGACGATGCCGTCGCCGCCATCGCGCTCCGGCCGCGGCGCCGGCGGTGGAGGTGGCATCGCGGCATTGCTGATCCGTGAGCCGGTCATGATGATGTCCGTTCCCCGATACGACGCGCCCTCTTCGACCGACAGCAGCCGAACGGTCGTATAGCCGTTGTTCCGGGCATATTCGGTGGCCTCGGCCTGGCCTCGAGCCATCCCACGCACCCGCGCTTCACGCCTCAGTAGGGAGGGATCCGAAATGGCGAAATTGGGGCCATAGACGGTATCGGCGCCGGCGCTTGTCAGCGCATCGAGCAGCGAAGTCAGTGCGTCGATATTGCGCGTCTTGATCTGCACCGAATTGCTGACGATATACCCGATCAACGTCTGCCGGCCTCGGCCGCCCGGCTCGGGGTCCCAGCGATAGTCGGGCTGGAGCTGAATGCCCTGAGTCTGGATATCGCGCTCGCGAATGCCCGCCGCTCGGATCGTTGCGAGCAGCTTTTCCGTCTTGGTCTTGTTGGCCGCGACCGCGGCTTTGGCAGTGGGCGCCTTGGCCTGGGTCCCGACCGTAATGCTGGCCTCGTCGGGAGGCGTCCGGAGCGTTTCGGCAATATTGACCCGCACCAGCGGGGTGGCCGCCATTTCGGTTATGCTCGCCGTGGGAGCCTGCTGGGCGGCGGCCATCGTCGGAAGGGCCGACCCGACCATTAAAACGAGAATAATGAACGACTTACGCATCGAAATTCCTCTGACCATCCAACATTCCCATAACGTAGTATGTGGGTGGGTGCCCGCTGCTGAACCGTATGTTAAGGAGGTCGGCAAACGTCGAGACGACCATCATAGGCGAGATTTGAAGCCTTCGCTCCGGGGCGTTTTACCGCGATCTTACCGGACAACCCGACACCGTGGGTTCGATCTTCGCGGCCTAAATGCTTGATGTTTCACGAGAGAATAATGGTGGGCGTGGCAAGGATTGAACTTGCGACCCCTGCGATGTCAACACAGTGCTCTACCACTGAGCTACACGCCCACGCTGGGACGGGCCTTTAGGGGGCGATCCGGGTTCCCGCAAGGGGGAATGACCCGGGCTTAGAGCCGGCCGTGCTGGTCCTCGCTTTGGAACAGCCGGTCGACCTCGGCCACCAGATCCTTGAGGTGAAACGGCTTCGACAACAGCTTGGCCTCGGGCGCGGTGCGGCCGCCCTGGAGCGCGACGGCGGCGAAACCGGTGATGAACATCACGCGGATCGCGGGGTCGATCGCGCTCGCCTTCTGCGCGAGTTCGATGCCGTCCATCTCGGGCATGACGATATCGGTCAGCAGCAAGTCGTATTTGCCGGCTTCGAGCAGCGGCATCGCCTCGGTCCCGCAGCCGACAGCGTCGACCTCATAGCCGACGCGCAGCAACGCGCGCTGCAAATATTCGCGCATCGACGTATCGTCTTCGGCCAGGAGAATTTTAATCATTGCTCCTACCCTATGCGCGCATCGTTTAATTTTTTCCAGCGCCTCCAGTTCCTTGAAGCGATTGCTGTCCGCAATTGGCACGGTTAGTCTGCGCAACATTGCAAATGGGCCATTACCCCTCCCCCACTGTCCATCCGCCGCGATGCGCGCTGCCCGTGCTGTTGTCGGTACCGCACGCCGGGCATGTTTATGACGCCGCGACGCTGGCCAATGCGGCCCAGGGAAAGCGCGCGCTGGAATCCCTCGAGGATCCGCTAATCGACCGTCTCGCCTGGAGAGCGATCGCGCTCGGCATCGGCGCGGTCGTCCAGCCGGTGCCGCGCGCGGTGATCGACTGCAACCGCGACGAGGACGAGGTCGATCCCGCAGCGATTTCGGGCCTCGATCCGGCGCCGCTGGGCCCGCGCGCGCGTTTCGGCTTGGGGTTGGTTGCGTCGCGTACGACCAGGCATGGCGCTCTGTGGCGACAGCCGATCGACCGAGACCAGCTCCATCTGCGCCTCGCGCAAGTCCACCGACCCTATCATCGGGCGATCGAGCAGGCGCTCGACGCGCTGCTTGTTTCGGGCGGCCAGGCGCTACTGCTCGATTGCCACTCGATGCCGCCGCGCCCGCGGCACCAGGCCCAGCTAATTATAGGCGACCGCCACGGGGCGAGCGCGGCCGGATGGGTTGGGGCCGAAGCGGCGCGGATCGCCCGGTCGCACGGGTTTCGCGTGGCGATGAACGAGCCCTATGCTGGCGGCGCGATCGTGAAGCGGCACGGCCGCCCGAAAGAAGGCCTCCACGCGCTGCAGTTGGAAATCGATCGGTCGGCCTACCTGGCGCCCGACCACAGAAGTGCTGGCCCCGGCTTCAACCGCGTCGCCTCGCTAATCGAAGCGTTGGCGTCGGGACTTGGCCAGCTGATGCTCGATCGCGGCTTTCGCGAAGCAGCGGAGTAAAAAAAAGCGGCCACCTCGATGCTGGACCGGGGTGGCCGAAAGTTCAGGGAGGAACGTATCCATGATACGCACCGGACGCTCGCCTAAGGGGGTAAACGAAGCGCCGCGGTAGGCCATCGATGTGGGGGCGGTTCGCGTGGTTTCAAGGCAGCGGCGGATCGTCTTGCCGCACCCGGCCTACGCTTCGACGGCAGCCGGTTGGCGAGCAGGGATCGGACCGGTGCCCTGCGCGACCTGGCGGGCGAATATCTCGCGGATCACCGACAGCGAAAAAAGATGCGCCATGATCAGCGCCAGTCCGCCGTTTTGGTTGAGCTTCCTGAGCTCGTCTCCGCGAAGGTTTTGGAACTTCTCCTCGTCGACCATCTGGAAACCGCGATAGACGAACGGCTGGTCTGCGCCCTCGGGCTGGATCGCGACTTCGCCCTCCATCAACAATTTGGATTCGATCAACTCGGCCATGAACGCCTGGGTGCGCTGGCCGGCCTGCTCGAACTGTTCGCAAAACTGAAGGATGGCCTTGGTCGCTTCCGATGGCTCCTCGCCGTCGAACAACGCTTCGCCCTCATCGAACTCGCCCACCGCGCCGGCGGTCGGGTCGAAGCACAGCGACAATTCGTCGCTGTCGTCGCGCAGGCGTGCGAGTACAAAGGGAAAGCGGCGCAAATAGGCTGGGACATAGGCACTGGTGTCGATCAGCGTGCCGTCCGGGCCGAAGAAAGTGTTGGTCCCCTCGTGAAGCCCCATCAGCGCCAGGGGCACCGGATTTTCGCCGGCCGAAAAGACGATCGGAAAGTAGCGCTGGGCAAGCGAGAATTCGTCGACCGTCATCGGAATTGCGTGGGCTGTCGCAACGCGGTCGACGCCACCCATCTTGCGCACCTTATACGCCCCGTGGACATTGCGGTTAAGCGGCTCGAGGTCGTTGTACAGCAGGGGCAGCAGGTTCGGCGCTTGGCTCGCCATGGGGATTTACTCCGAAAGATGGGCGGACCGTCCCGGGGATTCCCGTCGCTCGGCCAGCGGGGTATTGCGCGCTTGGCGCTCTAGTGCTGCCGCCGCCCTGGCGCAAGGTGGTTTGGGGTTTGGCCGGCGCTTGCGCTCGCCCGGCCGAAGCAGTTCAATTCATCGCCTATTCAAGGCTTGCCGCTACACCCGCGACCGATATGGTCGTTGCCGCATGAGCCCCCTCGCCTTTCTCGGCGTCCTTCCCGCGCTGTTGGCGGCCGCGTTCCAGGGCTCGCCCGACCAAAGTGTGGTTCGGCGCGTCGTCGTCCGCGATGAAGTTATCTGGCGCATTCCGGTCCGTCCGCGCCTTTCGCCAATGGTCGAGTGGAAGGAGCACAAGGGGCCCAAATGCCTGGCCGCGGGGGCGATTTCGGGGGCAATGCTATCGGGCCCCTCGTCGATCGACTTCGTCATGCATGACCGAACGCGGTTCCGCGCCGAGATGGACAGCGAATGCCCGGCGCTGGATTTCTACGGTGGCTTCTACCTTCAGCCCGACGACGAAAAGATTTGCGCCAAGCGCGAAGAGGTTAGCACGCGGGCCGGCGGCAGCTGTCGGATCGAGCGGTTCAAGAGGCTTGAGTCCAAGCCTCAGCGCTAGCGTCGAACGTCAAAAACGCTCATCGATTCGCAAATGAAAAAGAAGGGGCGCTACGGTCGCACCCGGAGCGCCCCCGTTTGGGTTATTGATTGGTGGGACTGTTGAGCTTTTTCTGAACCGCTCTTTGCAGCGAGGCGGTGGTGTTCTTAGCGGTGCAAGTCGATCCGCCCGTCTTTTTCTGGTGGGCCAGCACATTGGCGTTCACCCCGCAAATGGCGGCGGCCAGTCCGATCGGCACCGAAACATTATTGAGCGCCTGAATGTCGCTGACATTGACCTTCAAATTCCGGGCGAGGTTGTTGAGCACGCGGGCATTCGACAGGTCGACTACGACCAGGCCCGAATTCTGGGCAAGGGCGGGGGCGGCCGACAGGGTCAGGGCGGCGGAAGCCAAGATGGCAAGGGTCTTACGCATGTTACTCTCCTTTGGGGGATCACAGGCCCGCAAAAAACGGGTCCGGACAAAAACGCTTTTCTAGCAATTAGGCTCCGCACCTGAACCCCGCAGTGCCACGCTTCGTCGGGCAACGAATCAAAATTCGCAAAGCAAAGACTATCTGCGAAGTTGCGGTTGGATTAGCCCTAGTCAGCGGATCGGGTCGGCCTTCTGGCCGTCCTGCAATACATCACCCAGCGGACACTCGTCCTGTTGAAGCGGTATAATCTCGTGAACGGCCCTCTCCGTACGGGCAGGAGCGAGCGAGAGAGCGAGATCATCAGTACCCCATTAGGGCAAGTACTTCCTTGCGGCTGCGCTCGTCGTCGCGAAAGCAGCCCATCATGCGGCTGGTGGTCATCACCACGCCCGGCGTGCCGACCCCGCGGGCGGTCATGCAGGCGTGGCTCGCCTCGATCACCACCGCGACGCCCTTGGGCTTCAGATGCTCCGCGATGCAGTCGGCGACCTGAGCGGTTAGCCGCTCCTGCACCTGCAGGCGGCGGGCATAGCCGTGCAGCACGCGGGCCAGCTTCGAAATGCCGACCACGCGATTGTCGGGCAGATAGGCAATCGCCGCCTTGCCGATGATCGGCGCCAGATGATGTTCGCAATGCGATTGGAACGGAATGTCCTTGAGCAGCACGATCTCGTCGTAGCCGCCGACCTCGTCGAAGGTGCGGCTGAGATGCTCCGAGGGATCCTCGCTATAGCCGCGGGCATATTCCTTCCACGCCCTGGCGACCCGCGCTGGAGTGTCGTGCAGCCCTTCGCGGTCGGGGTCGTCGCCGGCCCAGCGGATCAGCGTCCTAACCGCCTCTGCGACTTCGTCGGGCACTGGCACCTTGGGCGGCGCACGAACCAAATCCCCATCATCGGGTGAAGAACTCATCGTCCCAATTCCTTTGCAATCGATGCCGCGACGTCGGCCGCCTGTCCTCTTATGTCGGGGACCGCTATGATTTCCCAATAGCGGCCCTTGGTCAGAGGCCCCAAGGCCCAAATCCGTTCCCCCGCCCGGGCCTCGTCGTCGGTCGACAGCCCGATGCCTAGGTGATCCGTGCCGATCGCCCCCTCGTCGAGCAACTGCCTCAGCACCGCATCGCGCGTCCGCCCCATCGCCCCCAACGGCCCGGTGCAATTGAGGCCGAGAGTAAATTTGAGCACTTCTCGCCTCTGCGGGAGAGGGGCTGGGGAGCAAGGACCACCTCGCCGCCCAATCTCGACTACCAGCGCACCCCGCTCGCCGCGCATCTTGCGTACCCGTCCGGCGACAATCTCCAGCTGCCCGACGGCGATCATCTGCTTCAGTTGCACCGATACCTGCGGAGCGATGCGATGCCGATGAACGTCCCACCAAGGCCGCGCATGGCGCAGGAAGCGGCGTTGTTCGACTTCGCCCAGCCGCTGCCACAGCGCCTGACTGTGCGGCCTGAGCGCATCGACCGCCGCACGATAACCGACCTCCGTCGCCCGCCGCCTCAGCCAGCGCCATTGGGCCATTAACCCGCAGGGAACGTCGCACAGTCCAACGTCCGCCGGCTCATACGGCGCATGGCCCCGCGGAATCTGCCCCCGTCGCGACAGCGCGACGATCCGCCCCCCGTGCCCCGCCGCCGCCAGCGACAACACCGCATCGACCATCGTCAGGCCGGTGCCGATGATCAGCACGTCACCGCCAACCGCCGCTACCCGGGTCACCGCGGCCCGCGCCGCGTCGGTCCACGGATTGTTGATGAACAGGTTATCTGGCACGCTTTCGGCAAATCGGAGCGGGTCGGGAGGCTGATTGCCGTTGGCCAGCACCAGCGCCCGGCCGAGGGCCACCGTTCCATCGGCCAGATTGACGCGATACGCCTCGCCGTCACGCTCTACCCCAACAGCACTCTCGCCGCGCGCTACGACTAGCCCGGTCGCCTGCGCTTCTTCCAAAATTCCCGTGAGATAGGCCCCGAAAAAACGCCGCTCGGCGAACACGCCAGGGTCGCCGACCCGGTTCGCGAAATCGTCGAGTGCATCGGGCCAGGCGCTCATCTTGACCGCCGGCACGTTGAGCAGGTGAACCGCCTCTCGGGTTGAATAAGCGACCCCCTTGCCTGCCCGACCGCTGCCGTCGATCAGCACCGAGGATAAGCCGCGACGCGCCAGCTGCGCCGCCGCCATCGTCCCCGAAAAACCGCCGCCGACGATGACCGCGTCAGCCGCATCGCCGTCAGATTTCATAATCGGGCCAGACGTTGGGGTTGGCCGCGCCGGCCTTGCGGCGGGTCATCTGCTCATGCAGCCTAACCACCGTGCGCCCCGCCGTTTCCGTGAACAGGCCGGGAACCGCCGCGTGGACCACGCATGCCAGCCCGGCGCCGACCATTCTCGCGCCGATCGCCAGCGCGCCGACCCCGTGTCCGACCCAATTCATGCCCAGCGATTTCGGATGGTCGAAAAACAGCCGCCCCAGCATCGAACTTCCCTTCGGTCTCAACGACGTGGTGGCCCCGGAGGGACTCGAACCCCCGACCTGCGGTTTAGGAAACCGTCGCTCTATCCTGCTGAGCTACGGAGCCGTTGGCCTCCCTTAGGAAAGCCGGCTCCCCGAATCAATTCGCGACCGGCGCGATCGGGCGGCGATGCTGGTGGACCGGGATGCGCCCCCGCACTTCGGAAATGCGGGCGAGGTCGATGTCCGCGAAACCGATCCCCGGCGCCTCGCCCATATCGAGCAGCAGATCGCCCCACGGATCGGCGACCAACGAATGGCCATAGGTTTGCCGCCCGTCTTCGTGCTGGCCGGCCTGCGCCGCAGCGACGACGAACAGTTCGGCCTCGATCGCTCGGGCGCGGAGCAGGGTCTGCCAATGCGCTTGGCCGGTAGGCACGGTGAATGCGGCCGGGACAGAAATTAGGTCAGCACCCCCCTCGCTCAGCCGCTCGAACAAGGCCGGAAAGCGAAGGTCGTAACAGATGGTCAGGCCCAACGTCCCGACTGGCGTCCCAGGGACGACCACTGCCACCTCGCCCGGCTCGTACATCGCGGACTCGCGCCAGCTTTCGCCGGTCGGCAGGTCGACATCGAACAAATGGATCTTGTCGTAGCGCGCGCGGATGGCCCCGGCGGAGTCGATAACAAAGCCGCGGTTGGCGAGCTTGCCTTGCCCAACCGTCACCGCCAGCGAGCCGAGATGCACCCATAAGCCGGACGAAGCGGCGGCGTCCCGCACTGCGGCCAATACCGGGTCTTCCTCCTCCGGCCGCGCCTTGCCAAGCGCCTGATCGCGGTCTCGGTCGAGCATGCCCGACATTTCGGGCGTGAACAGCATCGCCGCCCCGCCCGCCCTGGCCTTGCCCACTGCCTTGATGAGGTGCGCCGCGTTGGCGGCGGGATCGATCCCGCTTTGCGCCTGCATGAGTGCGATGCGCTTTGTCGTCACGCCGCCAATAGCTCGTCGAGTTTACCGTCATATTCGAGCGCCATCAAATCGTCGCAACCGCCGACATGTCGCCCGTCGATGAATATTTGCGGGACCGTCGTCCGGCCGCCGGACCGCTGGACCATCTCAGCCTTAGTCGAACCGCCGAAGTCGACGCCATGTTCCTCGAACTCGATCTTCTTCATGTCGAGCAACCGCTTGGCCCTGAGACAGAAGGGGCAGGTCGACTTGGTATAGATTTCTACCTTGGCCACGCGATTTCCTTTTCATCGGCTAGACCTGCCTAACGCACCAGTTGCGCCGGACGCACCACCCTTGCCCAGCAAATCAATTCGACGCGTCCCGCCCCGGCCCGGCGCAGCGCGCGAGCGCAGGCCTCGGCGGTGCTGCCGCTAGTCAGCACGTCGTCGATCAGAATGACGGTTTGGCCATCGAGCCGTCGCCCTGAAGCGATGGCGAACGCTCCCGCCACCGCGCGCCGCCGCTGGCTGTGGTTCAGTCCCTTCAGGGACTGAGTTCGCTTGACGCGGCGCAACAGCAAGGGGTCGCTCTCAAGGCCCCATTTCTTCGCCAGCGCCGTTGCAACCAATCCCGATTGATTGAACCCGCGCCACCACAGTCGCCAGCGGTGCAGCGGGACGGGCACAACGATGGCGCCCGCGCTTTCCTCGCCCCTCAGCGGGGCCATGTAGCGCGCCATGGTCCGTGCCAGCGCCACTTTGCGTCCATATTTGAGCTTCAGCGCGATCGATCGCGGCAAATCGTCATAGGCCACCGCCGCTCGTGTCCGGTCGATCGGCGGCGGCGACGCGAGACAGCGGGCGCAGCGATCGATATCCGTGCCTTCAAGCGGCACGCCGCACGTTACGCAGCCAGCGTGGCCAAGCCATTCCAACCCGGTCCAGCAAGCCGCGCAGAACGCGCCGCTTTCGGCAATCACCTCGCCGCAGCCGGGGCAACGGGGCGGCAAGGCGAAGTCGACGATCGCCTTGCCAAGGATCTGGGCCGAACGCAGCGGAAGGCTTGCCATGGCCCCTTGTCGCGCGCCCTTTGCCGCCGCACAAGCGCGCCGTGACTCGTGACCTGTTCGACCGCCATTTGCGAGCGCTGCGCCGCGACCGCGCCGGGCGCGGCGGTGGCGACCGCTTCCTGCGCGACCGCATGTTCGACGATTGCCTCGACCGGGCGGCGGCGATCGCTCGCCCGTTCGACCGCGCCCTGCTGATCGGCTGCGCTTCGCCCGCCTGGCGCGCTCGCCTGGAAACGCTGGCAAGGGAGGTCGAGGTGGTCGATCCCGGTGCCTGCTTCGCGGCGGCGGCGGGCGGGGTGCAGGCCGACGAGGACGCGCATGACTATGGCGACAAGCGCTACGACCTGTGCCTGGCGGTCGGCACGCTCGACACGGTTAACGACCTGCCGCTCGCCCTGCAGCTGATCCGCCGCTCGCTGCGGCCCGATGCCCCTATTTTTGGCGCCCTGGCCGGAGGCAACAGCCTGGCAGCCCTGCGCGCGGCGCTAATCGCGGCCGACCGG